>JBCCTJ010000007.1:0-37845 GCA_039198585.1 Bacteroidota bacterium | reverse complement strand
CCAGATGTAGATGCAATCCATGGTCTACAGTCAGTTATAGGCATCGCGCAAGAAACTACGAATAGTCAAAACATGCGTTCTACAATTGGCACACTAACAGACATTTACTCCTTTTTGCGCCTTTTTTTTGCTAGAGCTTCTGATGCATACTCTTATGTGAATGGTCATAAAATGGTTCAGCAATCTGTTGATCAAATTGAAAGTCAGTTATTAGATCAGTTTGCCAGTCAGACCATTATTATATTAGCTCCCTTAGTACAAGGAAGAAAGGGGCATTACCGTGAACTGTTTGCACAGCTATACAAAAAGAACTTTTCACAAGTGAGGATTAATGGAGTCATTACACCCATTGTACCTCAGATGTATTTAGATAGGTATAAAATTCATAACATAGAATTGGTCATTGAAAAAATAGAAGTTAGTCACAACAGAAGAAAATACTTAAAAGAAGCACTGGATCAAGCGCTTTATCATGGTAAAGGAAAGTTATTAGTACAAGCAGTAAGATCAGGGCAAGTACATTACTATTCTCGCTTTCTCATGGATCCTACCACTGGCATATCCTATGCTTCTCCCTCTCCCAATACTTTTTCTTTTAACTCTCAATATGGGGCATGCGAACAATGCAAAGGGTTTGGGCAGGTATCCATGCGCAATATTCATGCGCTCATTCCTGATAAAAACTTAAGTGTCAAGGAAGGAGCGATTATACCACTAGGGCCCTACAAAAAGACCAAGGTATTTGCCACTATAGAAAGTTTTTTGACTATGCGAGGCTACAGTATGGATGCTCCTCTCTCTACACTGCCCGAGGAGCTTATTGAAGAAATATTGTATGGGTCTGATGCGAATAAAGAGATGGGGCCTAATATTGTAGAGAAACTAGCCAAGCTGGCTGGGAAAAGTACCAAAGAAATTGTAGAGCAATACCAAACCTGTCCTTCGTGTGATGGTACACGTCTGCAAAAACAATCCCTTCACTTCAAAATTTATGATAAAAATATCGCTGAGCTCTCTAGAATGAACCTAGAGGATCTCTATAACTGGTTTAAGCTGCTTCCAAAACACCTGACAGATAGGCAAAAAAAAATAGGGAGAGAAATTATTAAAGAGATCAAGCGAAAACTGAGTATTTTACTAGAAATGGGCCTTCACTATCTCAACTTGGATAGAAGCCTACAAACTCTTTCAGGAGGAGAGATCAGACGTATTAGACTAGCTACTCAGATTGGTACACAGGAAAACCACTTAGTAGGTGTCATGTATATTTTGGATGAGCCTAGTATTGGGCTTCATCAAAGAGATAATGAAAAGTTATTGAAAGCTCTCAAGCAACTACGTGACCTAGGTAACACAGTTTTAGTGATTGAACATGATAGAGAGACCATGCTAGCTTCTGATTACATTATTGAAGTAGGGCCGGGCCCCGGAGAGCATGGTGGCAAAATCATAGCTTTTGGAGCGCCCAAAGACTTCCTAAAGAAGTCAAGTGTTACAGCCGACTATCTATTAAATAAAAAAGAAATAGCACTGCCTACACAAAGAAGAAAAGGCAATAAACATAGCATTCAGTTAGTAGGGTGTACAGGGCATAACCTACAAAAAATTAGCGTTAACCTTCCCTTAGGAAAACTCATAGTCATAACAGGTGTCAGTGGTAGTGGCAAATCGACATTGGTTAATCAGACCCTGCTACCTATACTCAAGCGCAAGATTAACTATAGTGTTGTACAGCCGTTACCCTATGAGAAAGTTTCAGGGACAGAACATATTGATAAAGTCATTGAAATAGATCAAGCTCCTATAGGCCGCACCTCTCGATCTAATCCAGCTACCTATACAGGTATTTTTACATTGATTAGAAATTTCTTTGTACAGCTCCCCCAGTCTAAGATCAGAGGATATAAGCCTGGCCGATTTTCCTTTAATGTAAAAGGCGGAAGCTGTCATCAGTGTAAAGGGGCTGGTGTCCAAACAATAGAAATGGATTTTCTTCCCAGTATGCACGTATCTTGCGAAACTTGTAGAGGACGTCGATATAATAGGGAAACTCTAGAAGTACATTATAAAGGGAAGTCGATTGCAGATATTTTAGAGATGACCGTAGACAAAGCGTTATCTTTTTTTGAACATCATCCCCAAATTGCAAGAAAAATCGAAACATTAGCAGATGTAGGACTTGCGTACATTACACTAGGCCAACTTGCTACCACGCTTTCTGGGGGAGAAGCACAACGGGTCAAATTAGCTACAGAGCTATCTAAAAAAAGTACAGGGAAAACTCTTTACATTCTTGATGAACCAACCACTGGGCTGCATTTTCAGGATATTGCTAAGCTCCTTGATATTATCAACAAGCTGGCAGACAAAGGAAATACAGTAATTATCATAGAGCACAACCTCGATGTGATTAAAATTGCTGATCATATTATTGACCTAGGACCTGAGGCCGGTGAAGGTGGAGGACATATAGTTGCAGAAGGTACCCCCGAAGAAGTAGCTCATGTTGCTGGAAGTTATACAGGGCACTTTCTAGCAAAAGAAATAGGAATAATGCTTAATAAATAAGCAGTAGTCATCGCTTGCTGTCGTCAAGCTTGATAATACTGCCACGATCAAGTGCTCCAAACATGGGATTAATCATCCCATCATTGTTGAGGCTAGACAGTGAGTAAATTGATAGCATACGCAATATCTATGCTTTTTCTTTTTTCTATCAAAAAGCTTTACTACATTTGTGCATCACACTTACTCTAATAAGTATTATTATGTTCCAGAATCATTATGTACAACAGTTGCTCTTTATTATCCTCATTGTTGCTATTTGGTATATTTTTTTCTTACGTCCTGGTAACAAAGAAAAAGAGACAAAAAAGTCATTTTTTGATCACCTAAACGTAGGAGACAAAATAGTAACCGTAGGGGGTATTCATGGAATGATTACAGGCTTACAAGATCAGCAAATTACCATAGCATTAGGAGCAACGGCTAGAAGTACACAAATGCGGATTCAAAAAGAGGCAATTGCTATTGAAATAACGCAACAAATCTATCCAAAAGAGGTAGCCCCAAAAAAGAACGAAAAAAAGGTATAATTAGCTAGATGCTTCTACGCTCGCCAACTGGTTAGATATGAAAAAATATTACCTAACACTCTTTTTTTTAATCAATGCATTGACTAGTGAAAGATTATTGGCCAATAAGTGGAGCGATCAACTACCACATTTCTTTGACTATCATACACCTAGGCAAGAAAAAGTGTTGAGCTTACAAGCTATTGAAAGAGATATCCGCAATGTTTTGATCTACTACTTGCTTTTCTCTTTTATTGTTATGTTCCAAAATATGGATAAGATCGCTTCTCTTAGCCCATTATTTAGAGTCCTATTTTTAAGTGGTCCTTTTGTAAGTAATATCTCCGCAGGCATGATACAGCGCCTCTTAGCTAAGTATCCAGCCATACAAAAAAGCAGTAGATTCGTTCAAAACTTCTTATTTACATTACTCGGTACATTATGGGTTACTGGCTTAGTTGTATTCATGGTAGATGACGATGACCCATCAAAAAATATCAAACAAGCTTTCATCAGTAATAGTATCATGTATGCGCTGACCAGCATTGTTATCTATCTGCTACAGCTTAACTCTTCTGCTGATAGAGTGCGCTCATAACAAAGAAAGCAAAAATCTACTGCATGCTTTTGATCTTTTTTATAGCACTTTTTAGATACTAGTTTCCAAGCTTTCCAATCAATAGTGGGGAAATAGGTGTCTCCTTGCACAGTTTGTCCTATCTCTGTGATGTACATCTTACTGACACTGGCTACTGCTTCTTGATATACTTTCGCACCTCCTATGACAAATGCTTTGCTCATACCCGCCTTGCTGGCATCAAAAAAAGCTTGGTCAAGTGTGTAGGCTACCCAACAATTAGCGTGAGCAATATAGCTACGATTACGTGTCAGTACAATATTCAGCCTGTTAGGTAGTGGATAACCAATCGATTCATACGTTTTTCTCCCCATAATAATGGCATGTCCACTAGTCATTTTTTTGAAAAAACGAAGATCATCAGGCAGATGCCAAGGCAATTTCCCCTGATTGCCTATCACACGGTTGGTAGCTTGGGCTGCGATTAAAATTTTCTCCATAGGTTGATGGTTAGTTATTGCCCAGTGTAATCATTTTTTTAGGGTTAACAAGTTCTTTGCACACTAGTATAGACGATTGTAGGTTACTCTTAGGCTATTCGACCAATGAAAAAATAGTTCAAAAACAAGATGCCTTAATTGGCCGATCAAGAGTACTTGATTCAATCAAAAGCTAGCATGAATTTTTATAGAAGTCAATTTATATATATATTTGACTCCTTAAACAAAAAAATTTATGAAATATTATCAATCCACTTTACTCAAAATATTTATCTTTTTAGTAGGAACGTCTGCTTTATGCGCAACTGAAGAGGAAATGGAGCAACCCGGTAGTGAAAAGGTATCTCTTACGCTGATAACTATGAATTCTTTCATCCAGCATAATTATGACACATGCGAGTTAGAAATTGAGAAAAAGACAAATTTGCAGGTAAACTCAGGTAAATCTTTGACTACTATTTTAAAACAAGAAGAAATAAATGTTGAAGATTATTGGTTTTTTAAGGATGAATTTCCTAAAAATCATGAGGATTTGACTAGTCAAGAAAAAAGAATCGATCCTAATAAGATTTTTCTAAAAGAAGAAAGTAAAATTGTTTATGTACCCAAGAAGGTAAAAGTAAAGATGGGATTTGGCAAGTATAACCATAAAGATTATGAATGTAATATAGAAGATTCAGTTGCAGAATCTATTAAAAAAAATCTGAGTATAAAACAAAATCAAATCTACTGTGTGAGCATTTATCCTTTAGGTGCTGATTCCGCATACAATGAAATTGATAAACCTGAATCATATTACATATATGATTTATACAGACCATCTGAAGATGATTCAGTCAGAGTATGTAATTTACTTGCCACTTATACCAAAAATCCATTGAACCGTACTATGTTTAGTAGTACGTCTGGTTGGTCTCTGTTAGTCACTACAAAAATAAAGGTTAAGATAAAAAATATGTATGGAGAAACTAAAGTATTAAAATTAAAAAATGATAAAATTTCTGACTTCTCGAGAATGCTTTTTATTTCAAAAGAATACCTTAATATGTATACCCACCACGCATATCTTCTAACTGAAGATTCCCAAAAAAAGCAAAAGATACGTAATAATCAAATCCATGTTTCTGATTCGCAAACAGAAGTAACCATTTTGGTAGTGCCCATAGAAAAAAAAATCTCTCTGTATGTCGATGATAAAAAATATAGTAGGATAGAATATGAATGGAAATATTCATTGAAGTCGTTTATTGATAACGTAGTCCAGGAAAAAGTGGGTATTTCTAATTACAGTAAAAAAGATGAATTGAGAGAAAAAGTTAAAAATAATAAGTTCAAATTATATCTGAAAAAAAAAGAAACTGTAACCAATATAGCTGACTTTAATACAGAGAGTGGCACGATTTATGACTTGGAGACTAAGTACAAATTTGTGAGAGACAATTTTGAGTTACATATTGATTTTTCAAAGGAAGAAATAGATGAAACAACTAATGAAGAGTCAGACAAGCAAGATGATGAAGACACTGAATATAATATCACTCAACAGCAGAACAACATAAACAATCGACAAACAGAAAAGGCCTTGCGCAATAAAGACATAAACATAACAAGTGGAGAAATAGACGGTAATCCATATCAAACTATTAACATTCACGCCCTAAATGGATATAACAATATATACCAAGAAAATTTGCAATTCGATGGTGTGGATGATGAAAAAGAAGACATCTCCCAAGGTGAAAACAATGACAATGAAGACGAAGACAATGAATATTACAACATAGGCACTCTAAGAATAGAAGACATCGACCTAGGTGAAAACAATGAAAACATTATTAATTTCCAAAATGAAGCAATAGAGAATGAATATGGCATCATAGTCAATCGAAGAGTAGAACGCAATGAATTATTCAATGGAGCAACAAAGGTAGAAAAGGGGGAATTCCAGCCTGAAAATGGAAAAAGAGAAGACATCATCGACATAGACAATCAAGGAGGAGAATCCAATCAATATGGCAACAATAACGATGAAGAAGATAACAAAATAGTAAATTTAGAAAGAATAGTAGATGAAATGGGTGAATCCCTAAATAGAGAAAGAAACAATGGAAAAACAGCAAACAGCAATAAAGATGACAACATAAGCAATCGAGGAGTAAGAGTCAATGGATATGAAGACAATGACATCTTAAATATAAAGAAAAGATATACGAACTCTAATCTTATAAATGAATATGAAGAGAATGAGGGTGAAGAAGATGAATTATTGGGTATAGGAACAAAGTTACAAAACAGGGAATTCCAGCCTGAAAATGGAGAAATAAAAGACACCATCGACATAGACAATCAAGGAGTAGGACCCAATCAAAATAAAGACAATGACTCGTCAAATATAGAATATGGGAAATATAATTTTATTGAATTATTGAATCCAAGAATAAACTTAGAAAACATCGAATTCCAGGATGAAAATGAAGAAATAAATGGCACATTACTTGACAATAATCAAGAGATAAAAGACAATCAAGGAGTAGGAAGCAATCAATTCTTCAATAGAGCAAAAAAGGTAGACAAGGGGGGATTGCAGCCTGAAAATGAAGAAAGAGAAGACTTTAAAGATAAAAATAAAAGAAAACTAGGTGTAGGGGGCTGGATTGTGATGACTATTGTGGTGGGTGGGTTTGTTGTAGGTATCCTTGCTTGGTATAAAAAGCGTAAGGAAAGGAGTCAGTATCAGGTTTACATGTGAAGATAGAAGGCCCATACCCCCATACAGAGTATAATGAGTATGAGACCAGTTACAGAACATGTATCCCCCTAGATATAATACCTCGGCGTTTAAGCGCTAATAATTAATTAAGAAAGTGTAATCTAAACTCTGTCTAAGGAAAATTTAAATTTGATTATTTAACCTTAGACATTATGAACAAAAACACACCTTAGAAGCAATGCAAGCAAAAGTCTTGAAATAATTCACAAGGCATGCCCTTTAATTTGGTAAAAATCGATCTTTTGCTCCCCTGGTAACTTCAACAAGCACTAGCAGCTGAAATCGAAGAACAATTCCTAACGAGACTCAAAGAGTTCTGCGAATAAGCGAAACGATAAAGAAGAAAAAACTATCAAAAGCGGGCTAGAGACTTTTAGCATACAGACTCTACAAGAGAGGAAAAGCACATTTAATCCTATAATAGTACGTAAGCGAGAAAGGATATTAGCAGACAGACTTGAAGAGAAGATAATAGGATTTTATGGAATAGGAATGAGCTAGCGAGATATCCTAAGCATATCAAAAAATGTACCATACAGAGGTTTCTATTAGCATGCTCACTCAAATTACAGATCGAATCATACCTACAATTAAGGCTTGACAGAATAGAAGACTGGCAAGTGTTTATACCCTATTGTATTCTTAGATACTATATGCATCAAAAAGTAGAGGACAATGGTTGTGTAAAATCAAAGCGCTCTATAGCGTAATGGAAATTAACAAATAGGGAAAAAATTCTTAGCCTTTATGTTAGCGAAAGTGAAGGTGCGGATTGTTGATGCCAAGTCCTAACAGTCCTCCAGAATAGGGAATTGGAAGAGATACTAATAGCTTGTACGGATAACTTGAAAAGATTTTCTGAAGCCATTCAAAGTATTTTTTTACAAACTGAGGTCCAAAGCCGTATTGTACACCAGATACGCGATTCGCTTCAATACATTTCGACAAGAGATAAAAAGAGTTGATGTAAGATTTCAAAAAAATATACAAATCCCAAACCAAAGAAGCTGCTGAGGAAGAACTCTTTTTTTGTCCGATAAATGGAGCAAAAAATACCCTATGGTCGTAAAATATTGAGAAAATAACTGGGGAAAGCTTAGTACTTATTTTTCCTATACGACAACCATTAGAAAACTTATTGATATGACCAATCCAATAGAAAGATACCATCGACATCTCAGAAAATTGACCCAAAATAAAGGGACCTTTTCAATTGATATGGGTTTGACATCACAGCAATTAACCATTAGCTTGGGGAGCTAGCGTGCCTCTTGATTTAACTTTACATGTGAAACTGTAGACTGAGTTTCGATTACACTATCCCATAGCTACTCTACACAAGCATCACTTATACACTTTCTCGCACCCCAATACGAAAGAATAGCCTATATATCCTCATCAGGTTCATAGCCTTCTTTCACGTAACTGGATACTAGACTGAAGACACCATAAGTAATACCTGTAGCTCCCGCAATAGGGAGTACTGTAGTTTTCAAGATATTCATTGAATCTTTATGCTTTTTATATAGAGTATCATCAAGAATCGCAAGATAGTTGATTGTTAGACTTGGATATTCGCCTTGATAAGTATCAGCTTTCTTTTTTTCTGTGTAGAGTATTGTACTATCCGTATACTGTTCCATAGTTTCAAAGATCCCTTTGAGTGTTATAGAAGATGATGCTTCCTTAAACTTTCCTTCTTGATCGGTAATAGCAACAGCAATATCTTCACTTCCGATATTTAAATCAAGGAATCCGTTATGAATATTAGTTGATAGGATGGTAACTTCCTTGTCTTGATCTTGTAGAGGTACATTATCTTTCAATATGAGTTTGATAAAAGCAGTTCCCGTATAAGGATTAGTTCTGACTACTTCAATATCACGATGATCGCCCTTGGAAATGACTCTCTGGAATGCACAGCCTCTGATCATGAATATATGTGAATAAGTAATATCATCCTCGTAAATGAAATCACGTACTTGCATATTGATATGAACTTTTCCCGATTGCCCATTCTTGACTGAGAAAGAAGGAATATTTTCTGTCTTTTTAATTTCCAGCTTATGTGAGTACTTGAGTTGACTCTCTTTCTTTTCTTCTTTAGATAATTGTCCACAACAAGAAGGAAGAAAAATTAGGCCTCCCCAAAGAAAAATAACTAGGAACCATACAAGTATGTTAGCATATCCGCTAGATTGTTTTTGGTCAATGTGATTATGCATAGGTATTAACTTATTTGTATAAAGTTAAATAATTTCTAGTTATTACAAACTAAATATTCGAAAATAATGATAGTCTATTGTATCTTAGATGAGGCATAAAAACTATTGATAACAGCCTCTATTAAACTTGGTCAGTCAGTAATAAATTATTTATTATTTGGTATCAGTTTGTAATATGGGCAAATTATGGCAGGTCATAGCAAATGGGCTAATATTAAGCGAAGAAAAGAAAGTCAAGACGCTAAAAAAACTAAGGTATATAGTAGAATACTGAGAGAAATTACAGCAGCTGTTAAGCTAGGAAATAGTGAAGATCCTACTAAGAATGCCCGATTACGTTTGGCTATTCAAAACGCTAAAGCTGCCAATATCCCTAAAGATAATATAGAGAGAGCAGTGAAAAAGGGTGGAGGACAACATGAGGAGCATTATCTAGAGGTTCAATATGAAGGATATGGGCCGGGCGGGGTAGCAATTTTGGTAGAAGGGATGACCAATAACTTGAATAGAACTGTAGCGAATATACGTGCTATCTTCAACAAGTATGGAGGGAGTCTAGCTAAGAAAGGATCTATTGACCATCTCTTTGATCATCAGGGATACTTTATGATCAACCAAAAAACATTAAAACTAGCTGTAGAAGAGCTTTCTCTTGCTTGGATTGAGTCTGGGGTTGAAGATATAATCGAAGAAAAAGAGTGGCTGACTCTATTGACTTCTTTTCATAATTTTGGTAATGTGCAAACAAAACTTGAAGAGCAAGAAATAGCGGTTCATAAAGCTTACACCCTCTATACCGCTCACTCAATGACCATGCTTCAAAAAAGGCATCAAGAGAAAACTAAACAACTTTTGCAAGCTCTAGAAGATGACGATGATATACAACATGTATACCATAATCTATCAGAAGAGATTGACTAGGAAGTGAAAAACTAATCAAGAGATCTAGTTGTAAGCGAATACACCTATCAAAAGGTATTAATATTCGTTATAGCAAGCCCGAACGAGGTGCTCTCTTAAACCTCTTCCAAAAGAGTACATTAGTGTAAGGCAATCGAAAGTGTATATTTAAGGGACAGTCAGAAGTAGATACGTTTTTGTTTAAAAACATTACATTTGAGTTCTAGAGAAGTTTTTCGGTGCATCTCCATAAGAAAAAAAGAGCTAAAATTCACCGAATTTGCATACTTTTTTTCATTTTCGGATTGTTTTACAACTTTTATCAGTTATTCTTATCCAGAAAAATGTTAATAGCGTCGCCTATACAGCTATTTTTTTAATAATTTATACAGTTTCGTATTCCCCTGACTGTCCATATTTGAAAGAAAAATGTCTATTTGGTTAATATGAAAACTTCAGGATAACACGCAAACTAAATAAACAATAACTTCAAGAGTCAATGAATAAGCATGCTATAACAAAATAAGACTATTATGCTATTATCTTTTGTAAAGAAAGAGCTACCTAGGAAAAAGAACCTAATAACAAGACTAATACGACACTCTGAAATGTCACCCTAGCAATGTAATAGAGTTGAGTTGACCCCCTTAGTCAAAAAAGCTTCTTAAAAGTATACTGCTTACCGCAGCAACTGAGCTACGAGAGGCATCATGATAATACCCATTACTTGTTGGCCGTCTATGACTCTATTAAGCACTGATTAGGCTAAGATTTGCTGGGTATGATCCGTTGTTTTTACGGAAGTAATAATCTTAACAATATACCCTTTTTCATCAATAACGAATGTAGTACGTTTGGGAAAAGTAAGTACCGTCCCTACGTCGTAAGCTTTTGTAATGATTTTTTCTTTGTCTGATATAAGTGGGAAGGGAAGCTCATACTTATTGCTAAAACGCTGATGAGAGGCTACTGAATCATTACTCACACCTATCACAACATATTCTTTCTTTTGGAGTAGTTCATAGTTGTCTCGCAAGTTGCATGCTTGCTTAGTACAGCCAGGGGTATTGTCTTTAGGGTAAAAATAGAGAACTACTTTTTTCCCTTTATAGTCTTTTAAGGCGATTTCTTTGCCTGTTTGTGTAAGCCCTATAAATTCTGGGGCTTTTTGACCTACTTGATGTGACATAAAATTAATATTTTGAATATTACTCTACAAATATAGTAAAAGAGAGAAGATTATTACCGCATTTCCTATTTCTAGATTATTATTTGGGCTCATTAGCAGATCGTGCTGAGGGTATCATAAGATCGGGTAGATGAGGGCCCGTTAGCTAGTGGTAGGGTGCCGGTATGAGGATATTTGTTATGTTTTTTATATTTTAGATAACTCAAATGGCGCTCCTGAAAAATGCTACATTAATCAGCAGTTTAAAAGAAAATTCCTAATTACTCAAAAGTAAAAAATATACGTAAGATTAAGACCCGTGACTACTGGCTTCTTTCCCAATAGATTGACAATACTCTCTTCTATTACGCATGGTTATGGAAAGACCTTTGGAAAGCATTTAAAGAAAAGGGGTATTATAGTTGTCGCAATTGACGGTACTTTCTGTACCATCTTTTTCTATGCGTGTAATCGTATATCCTTTCTGCAATAAGCTGGATAGTAGCCCGTTTTCCCATGGTAGATGTAATACACCTACAGCTAAAAATAGTGATTGTTGCTTCATCCAATTGCTTATTTTTATGATCCAAGCTTGATTTCTTTGGGTAATAGCATAATTTTCTACTAGGCTAGGTGGTATTTTGGACAGCTGATTCTCTGATGGCTGATCGTCATACAGGTCGGTAGAGGCATTCATCTTTGCTTGATAGTTGGGATCATCTCTGTAGCGAACTAATGCCTCCCAAAGTAATTTAGCCTCTAGTCTTCCTATTTTTTTAGGATCATGGTAGTGAATATCTACTGCTGTTAATTCCTCTTTGAGTGTTTCTAGGGCCATGTGTTGCTGAGCTTTGCAAAGCTCATAGAGGAGCTTTTCTGTATACTGTACTTTTCCTTTTCTCTTGATAGTCAGCCAGATATTTCCATTGTAGAGAAAGTGCAGCTCTCCTTTTTTTTGATATGATTTTACATGGTCAAAAAAAGGCTGCAATATACCTATCTCTTCATGCGCTGCTCTTTTGAGTAGTTCTTGAAAGAGTGTATTTCGATAATCTATGAGATCCTGATCTTCATCAAAGCTAAGCTCTGTGACTAATGCTGATGTTGTTGTAGCTGCTTCTTGTACTTGATCGGGAAGTGTAAACCGATCGCTTTTGATATGGCTTACACCATAGAGGTAGGCTGTATGCTCTTCTTCTTTTTCTATTCTGTAAAGATGGGTTCCGTGTGCTGTTTTGATGGGGTGAAGGTATAGCTGCTTGGCCATGGGATAACTCAGTAACAATAGTATCCACTTGAGGGGATTCCATATTTTTTTCTTCTGTTTCATTTTTCTCTTTTTTTTAGGAGAGATAGTTACTTGCTCCTTATTTTTTTGATGAATTTTAGTAAGTTTTTTTCCTTTCACGGAGTTACTTTGTATCTTATTCGTTAGTTTCATACCTACCAGTAAGATCAATAAGGTAGGGAGTGTGGGGGGCAGCAGAAAGTATTTCCTTTTCATTTTCTAGGTAGATTGAGGTCATTACATAGTTGACATTTCTGTTCTAATTTAATAAATAATGCTAATAATGGCAATGGCTGTCTATTTAGTATCAATTAGTGCCATACTTGTGTGTGACTTGGTCAATTTAGTAACTATCACTGTACAATGAATCTTGATTGAACCTCTGTATATGGGGTAAGTAATAAGTTTAATCAACTTATTATCTCAAAATCAAATACTTTTTTATGGTAGGTATCACAAAATTCATGCTATTATGGCTAAGCTTTTTTAATCATTATTTAGGAGGGGCTACTGATCCTAATAATAAAACGCTTGATGTATTATACTATGATGGCCTTTATGTCAAGCAACTCATTGGAACACAGGAAGCTGTCATAGAGGAAGACTATGCTTTTGTTATTGATGTGTATGAATACTTTGGAACAAGTAATCATCAGATCAGTAACATCCTACTCAATATGACGACTAGTACAGGCAGGCAACTGCCTGTAGGTTTTCACATGAGCCAGCGTAGCAACGATAGTTACCTTTTCTGGGTGAATGGAGGTAACCTTACTCGATTGGGAGAGCTTCATCAGTTTATTCTCATAGCTTCTGACCTATCTAGCAAACAAGCTGCTCAGTTATTTACGTTTACTACTGTTACCCCTTCTCCTATGCCGCTTGATGTAAGCAAACAAATCAGGCAAATTATTATTTTTGTAGCGTCTTATTTAGGGGGAGTTACATGCTTTTTGTTGATTATTTATTGTCGTGATCGAAAGAATGATCGCCTACACAAAGAGAAAGCAAATGGTGATATTGCTTTTCTACGCGAACAAATCAGTGTACATAAAAAAGAGTCAAATAAAAACAAGCAAGAGGTAGATGAGGAGGCTACTAGCCGCTCTACAGATCCTTCTATAGATGAATAATAACCTCCTCTTCGCTGTTTGATACACTTTAAGCAGCGGCGGCTGCTACAGGGTGGGAATTCGGATTTTTGATCGACTTATTACTGTTAATGTATGCTAGGATATCTACGAGCTCAATTTGACCTGTCTGGCTTGTGAAAGCTGCATTCGAGCGCAATGATTCGAGCATGCCTTGTACATAACGTCCTACAGCCTTTTTTTGCTCTAGTAACCTCGCAATTCTAGGTAGTGATTCTTTCACTACTATGCTCACTCTTGTGCCTTTTTTTTCTACATCTGTAATATAGTTGAACAGCTGTTTTTCTAGTGTCTTAGCGTTCGGGTAGTCTATTTTTTCAGGTCTCATACGACTGATGAAAGCACCATCCAATTTCTTTTTTAGGTTGGTCAATCCCATCAATTTCATATCAGGATTATTTTTTCTTTCTATGTAGCCTAACAATGTATTGACAATTTTTTGATCTACATTAGTTCCTTTTTCTCGGCTGACGAATACCGCATCTAGCTCATCAAAAATGATGATCACAGGCGTCCTAAACTGCGCAACATACTCGAAGATTTGCTGTATCATAGCTACTGCTTCACTCACCGAGAGTTTGGCAAGGAGAGGTGTATTGACGAAGCTATAATCCATCCCACAGTTTCTAGCAATCTCGAGTGCTAGCATAGTTTTACCTGTTCCTGGAGGTCCATAGAGAAGAATGTTTTCATGATTATAGGGTTGCTCTCCTGATTGTAACTGCTTGTTTTTCTTGTGTATGCCTATTGTTTTAACAATTTCTTTATCGACAAATTCTTGAGTTTCGTCATTGTAAGCCATAAGATGATAGACAGATTTTTCTTTTTTCTTACCAAAGAGTAATCTTTTTATTTTTTCTTTGAGTGAAGTAGGCAGAGAGGTTTTGGTAATAATTTTAGGCTTAGGCTTGAAAATAATCTTCAGTAAGAAAGGAATCAGTTTATACAAAAAAGCAACTACAACCACTGTACCACCTACTATCCCCATCATTTTCCAGTCTTTCAATGTATTTCTTATGGAAGAGATCAGTTTTTCATACTTGACTGCCCTAGCCTCTTCCAGTTTGATATGACTATCGAGTTTTGCAGTATCTTGTTCCGCGAGCTTTGTTTGCGCATCCAATAATGTTTTCTGGTTTGCTGTATCTAGTGCATTATTGTCGAGCACTTTTTTTCTTGTTGCTTGTTGCTGCTGAACTACTTTATCCTGTTGTTGAGCCTTTTCTAGTTCACGCTGGATGCGCGCTTTTTCAAACTTAAGTGCTTCTTTTTCTTTTGCATCTAAATCTGGGCTTTCGGCTAATAGCTTTTCTAGTGCTTCTTTTTTTTCTTTTGCAGCAGCAGTCTTACTTTCTATTCTTTTTTTCTCTGCCTCTGCTAGTCTCTCGTCAGCCTTACGTTTCGCTTCTTCTATAGATGCTTTCTTGTTATTTTCTGTAGCAGCATCTTCAATATCTTTGTCGTCTATCCCTTCTTTTGTCGTAAGATAGGCCATGATTTCACCCTGTATGTTATTTAGTTTTAACTCAAAAGCGTCATGAGTTATGTCACCGATTTCTTTTAAAATTTTGCTAACAACCTCTTTTTTATGAGGATCTTGGTATATTTGTATAGCATGATATTCAAATGTTTCAGGAGCTCTACCAACTCCTCCTTTTTTCATCCAACTAGGATCATGTTTACCTATTTTAATAGCTTGTGTCAGTACTGTAAGAGTTTCTATTCCGAATAATTTCTCTTTTAATTTGCCTTCTTGATCTAACCAAGATAGATAAGCTATCATTATCGCACCACAATTACGATCAGTAACCCATGAAAAATGAGCTCTCTGAGATCTATATCCATATTTTAATAAACCTCCCTTAGTAATTCTAGGTAGTTTTGAGTAATGATATTTCTCGTCCCAATCTCTACCTTCTAAGGTTTCAGAACGACGAACATCTTCTTGAAGAGCATAAACTACTTTATCAAACATTCTAAAAAATTTAACAAAATGGTCAAAATTTCTAAAATATTGGTCACCAAAATTATTGTAATTGTATAGGTTTTGGTATCTTTTCGTAAGGGCATACTTATCACTCCATTTTTCACTATAGTATTGCGCTTTTTCTGGGTTATAGCTACCTGTGCGCCAACTGCCCAAAACACTACCTGTCAAAAGCCCACTGAAAGATAGGGATAAAAAGAAGAAGAAGAATTGATAAAAGTAGCTGTTTCTATTTTTTTTCTTGAGTGATTGATGTAGCATAGATAAAGTATTGATAGGTTAGTTACTTTTTTAGTTTTTTAGAAGAGTAAAATTAGCACAATAATAAACATTATAATCCAAAAAAACAATATTGTTGTACCGATCACAATTGTATGTGTTACTACAGCAAGCGATCACTGGCGTGATTTTCTCTCTATTTCTTGCATGCGGATTAGCTACTAGCACTGCTATCATGAATGTAGTTCAGCATATCTTTCAGCTCTATTTGACCCGTTGGGCTGATGAAATCAGCTTCGGTACGTAGGGATTCAAACATACCTTGTACATAACTTCCTACAGCCTTGTTTTGTTCTAGTAACCTTGCAATTCTAGCCAATGATTTTTTCACTTCTATGCTTACTCTTGTGCCTTTTCTTTCTACATCTTTCATGTAGTTGAGTAGCTGCTTTTCTAGTGTTTTAGCGTTGGGTCGGCTGATTTTTTGCCGTCTCATACGAACAATAACAGCATCATCCAATATCGTTACTAGGTTGGTCAATCCTATCAACTTCATATAAGGATTATTTTTTCTTGCTATGTAGCCTAACAATGTATTGACAATCTTTCGATCTATATTAGTTCCTTTTTCTCGGCTGCCAAATACCGCATCTAGCTCATCAAAAATGATGATCACAGGCGTTCTAAACTGCGCAACATACTCGAAGATTTGCTGCATCATAGCTACTGCTTTATTCACAGGGAGTTTGGCAAGGAGAGGTGTATTGACGAAGGTATAATCCATCCCACAGTTTCTAGCAATCTCTAGCGCTAGCATAGTTTTACCTGTTCCTGGAGGTCCATAGAGAAGAATATTTTCATGATTATAAGGGTTTTCTCCTGATCGTAACTGCTTGTTTTTCTTGTGTATGGCTATTGTTTTAACAATTTCTTTGTCGACAAATTCTTGAATTTCGTCATTGTAAGCCATAAGATGATAGACAGATTTTTCTTTCTTCTTACCAAATAGTAGTCTTTCTATTTTTTCTTTCAATGAAGTAGGTAGAGAAGTTTTGGTAATAATTTTAGGCTTAGGCTTAAAAATGCCCTTGAGGATAAAAGGAATCAACTTAAAAAAGAAGGTAGTTGTTACAAATATGCCTCCTACTATACTCATCATTTTCCAGTCTTTTAATGTGTGGGTCAATGTTTCATATTTTTTGGCTCTAGCATTTTCTAGCTCTATCTCTTTCTGTTTGAGTGCAATATGCTTTTCTGCTTGGACTCTTATTTGTATGACTTCTTGCTCTTTGAGTTTTGCCTCTTCTGCTTTGATTTTGGCTTGCGAATGATTGAGTCTAACCTGCTGCTCATTGGCTATTGCGTCTAGCCTCATCTGATCTGATCTTCTTTTATTTGCTCCTTCAGCTTCTATATTAGCAAGTTCTTGTCGTCTTTGAGCTATCTCTTGTTGTGCCTTGAAGGCTTCGTTTTGGAGCTGATTTTTCTCTTTTGCATTTTTTACTCTTTCTGCTTCTAGGCTCCGTTGTGCATCTCCTCTTAGTCTTTCATTGACCAGCTGTTGCTTAATAGCTTGTACCTGCTCTTCGAAGACCTTTTTATTGGTTACTGCGAGCTGTTTCGCTCCCTCAACAATATCTTGGTTCAACTGCTTCGCTTGCTCCTGTGTTTTTTTTTGCTTTTCTCTGTGTTGATTTTCTGCTTCTAGAATGGCTTGCTTGATTTCATTGGCTTGCTCTACTTGCTTTTTTTTCCACTTTAGCTCTTTATTTTCGTCAGCTATGCGCGCATTTTCTTGTCCTCTTTCAAGTTCACTGAGCAATAAGCTAGTAAAATTAGTAAAGATCATATCCAAGGAATCTGTGTTGGTAATGAGCTCATTTAAAATAGCCTGCACTTTGCTTGCTGATAGCTGTTCAGCTTCATTTTCAAAAATACCTTTTGTATCATTGCCGTATGCTCGGGGTTGGCGATATTGTTTATTTCGAGCAACTTGATCAATGAAGTCTCTGGTGTGAGTTCCTAAGCAAAATTTCTTACCTGGATATTGCTTGTGATAATCCTCTGTGTAGCGTTCCATAAAAAGCATCAGCAGTGCTCCTATGGCTCTCGCCTCTTCGTCGTCTATGAGTGAAAACCATATTTTATCCTCAAACTTCAAATTATACACCCCTTTCAGGGTAGATTCAAATGGCTTAAATTTAGGATAGGATAGCCAAACTTTTTTATGACGACCTCTTGCCTGATTTTCTTTTCCTATGGCTTTAGCAATTACTTTTATATGATTATCAAATATTTTGAATAGCTTGCTTAGCTCAGTCTTATTGGGTTCACTTGCTTGGTAAGATGGTGATAAGAGTAAACTGGCTAATGATGCAATGCCTCCCCATAGTTTAATCAGATGATATTTCCTGATTTTTTTGAATGTATAGTCTTGAAAAGACATAGCCTTTGTGGTTAACAAATGTGAAATAAGCCCTTCTCTCTTTTGCTCTAAAGGTAATCTTTTTCATAGGGTTAGCAAAACAACCTCGCTTCTGTGCAACCACTATTTTTGTTTGAATATCTTTTGTGTAGACTGAATTATTCTTTCTTTTGTGCTTTTTTTCGTCCTTTTTCTATTTGAATTTTGACTATTTTTTCTATACGAGTGCCTCCATAAATTACTATTTTTTTGAATAGCTTGGGCAATACTAGGAGTGACAAGAATACTTTGAATAAATGAATGATGCCTAGTATATTCCAAGTGGAACGATGAGATATCTCTCTATCTTCTTGAATTTTTTCTAGTTGCTCTTTGATTTTTTGACTTTTTTTTTGTCCTGTGATATGATCCACGAGCTTATTTACCTCAACTGCTTCTATCTCACTTCCTACAAGGGTGCTTTTGATACGTTGTTGCATGATCGCTGCTCTATCGGTTACTAATTGCTCTTCTATTTCTTTCTCTTTCTTTACCCAAGCTAGCGTATCTTGTATGATTAGTGTAGCTACTGCTCGCTCTACTTCTTCATTACCATTACTCCCAAATACGCCCACCATCAGTAAAAAGCTATTGATCTTAGTGGCGATAGGGACTGAGCAGTAGCGTAGCAAATAGGTTGGGTCAATGTAATAGGTGCAGTGCATGATATCCCTTGCGCATATTTTTTGTAGTATATTGTAGCTACTAAGTAGTTTTTCTATCTTGTCTTGTAGCTCTTGGATATGTTCTTGATATTCCTTTTGCTGCTTAGCTTGCAGCTCTTTTTCGACATCTACTACTGCCTCACTCACTTGTTTTAGAATAGGCCAAGCATATTTTTTACATTCTTTCTTTTGAGCCAAAAATTGAGCCAGCTGATTCACTAGTTCATTTTCTCTATCTCTCATTTGATCAGGGAAAGAAAAAGCTAGCTGCTTCCTGATCTTAGGTGGAGCAGTTTGCGCATTCATACCTATGTCAAAGAGTGTGAAGAGGCCTAAATTACTTTGCAATACTGGTTTGGTTGTTTGAGTAGCCTCTATTGAGGCTTGTATGTATTCTTCACTTTGCTGAAAGCTTTCAGCCTTCAACCATATACATGCTATCATACTGTAGAAAAAGAAGAAAAATCCTACTAATAGGTTCATACTTCCTATATTCTTACTCGCAAAGAACCAAAAAAACTGTACCAGCTGAGTCCCTAGTTCGCCATTAAGATCCCAATGATTAAGGATAAATTGTATCTGACTGGTTTGTTGCTCTCTATAGGTAGTCTGGAAAGGTTGATATCGTTTGTATGCTTCTCTTATTCGATAAAAGTAGATGACTTCTAATGCTAAGAAGAGTGTGACTATGATCCCACTTCCTCGGGAGAAAACTTTACCTAAGAAACATACGATGTCAATGCCGTACTCTTGTGCCCAAAAAGTGTAGCGCTTATAAGATGGGGACTTATGGAAGCTGATGCTGTCTGCAGCAACTCCTAATGCGCTATTCAAATCATAATTACCACTGGGAAGCACTATGATATCTGCCAAGCAGCTATAATAAGGCTGACGTAGGCCCACTATAGTACCCCAGCAATACTGACAGATGAGGATAAGACCCGAAAGCAAGTAGCTTTTGATGATTAAGATGGCTGCCAAGCTTATTCTAGAAAGACAGTAGGCAATAGGCTGATAGCGCATAGCTTTCCATAGGCCGATGGTATAGAGTAAAAATGGTGATATGTTCCTATTTTTCTTCATCCGCTGCCACATCCACTGGAAAGTAGGCATGCCTACACGAATGGATTGCTTAGTATTGTTCTTAGCTAAGAAGAGCTTGACTATCTGATGGTTTACGTGAATTTGACTCATTGTAGAATCATTGCAGTCAATACTGTCTATCTTTTTTTGTATATCTGCTTCTTGCGAGAGTTTTACTAGGCGTATGGGTAAGCTGCTCTTACTACTTGCTAGATCGATTGTACTCTCTTTTTGTTGTTTAGCATAGCTCAAGCAGGTAAAGGAAAGAACGATGAAAAATGCTCTCATTTTTTTTAGGGTGTAATCAAGTTGCATGATAAAAAATTTGATCCCAATATAGCAACTTAGTTGTAAAAAAAAAGGAGACCTATTGGGAGGCCTCCTTCAACAACAAAATAAACAATAATCATTAGGTCATTACAAATCTATAACTTTGATGATTATTGTGTTGCACAGTACAATGTGTTTTAGGAGTTATTTTTGACAACTTATAGCTTATCTTCTGACAAACTAAGAGAATAGTAGCCAATGAGTTGCTTGGTCAAGCAGGCGAATGATCTATCTGCTAAAGCCTAATTCTCTTACGAGTAGGGCTCATTGTAGTTATCCAAGGTGACCGCTGTTTCTGTGCTATCTTCATGAATACGTGTGATAGTGTACTTTTTTTTGAGTAATAAAAGGAGGATATGGTTAAGATGCATAGTAGGTATTAAGAATAAATTTCGCTTTTCTTGCATCATATTGACTATTTTGGGTAAACACAATTCATTTGCTTTAGCAGCTTCTTTCTTATCCTCTCGGCTGTACTCTTCCCTCTCACTTTGATGAACGGTAGTGGATTCATCTAATTTATTAACTTCCTTGAGTATTGCTATTCTAAAGTCTTCACTATTCTGATATTTTTTAAATTGCTGCCACATATCTGCTGCAAGCTTTTCCCCAATTTTTGATGGATTGCTTAATCTAACACTATATACATATTTAGCATCTTCTTTGAGTGTTGATAAACTTGCATGTTTTTTACTTGCAAAGAGTTGATAAAATTCTTCTACTGGATATTTTCCTTTCCCATTATGTGCAATAGGCATCCATGGGAAGCTATGGTCCATGAATACTAACTTATTTTCTTCTTTATATTTTTCGATTTGTTTAAAGTAAGATTCTAGTAAAGGAAGTGGCTTATCTTCGTATGCCTTTAGTAGCGCCTTAAAATAGGAATCGTGTATTGAGCACAAATCTTTATCATCATAGTAGTTAAATACTGTGACCAAGCGGTCTACATGGTTTGTCAATTCCTTGATAGAGGTTGATATGGTGTACGAACCACTACGTGTGTCTATTATCCCATGCAAGTAGGAGGCCTCTTGATCAGGGTATTCGATTTTATAGAGCAAATTTGTGTTTTTTATAAATTTACTTATATCTGTAGGAGGATAAGGTGTTCTAGGTTTCAGAAGATAGTAAATAGCCTCAGCAAATAGGATACTAACAATAACTAGGATGAATGCTTGTTTAATAGTTTGTTTTCGTCTTTCTTTTTTCTTGATTATGGACTGACGGTCTTGTACCTTTTTTGATGGAGTTTTGACTAGATGACTCTCATGACAATAATGAGTGGCTGACACCCCTAAAGAAAGCCATAAAATAATGGATATTAATTTATTCATTTTTTTGTATGAAAAAGTAGGCCAATCTACATTGATTTTTTAATAAAAAAAATAACCTATCGATAACTAACGCGAAGAAAGGGTTGACATCAGGCAAGCTTATGCTACCTATTTTTCTATCCTATTCTTGACAAATACTGATTTTAGGAACTTCTGGAATCGATAAGTGTTACGGGTGATATTACTATAATATATTCTCTTATGTGTAGGGCTCATTGTAGTTGTCCAAGGTGACGGCTGCTTCTGTGCCATCTTCATGGATACGTGTAATAGTGTACTTTTTTTTGAGTAATAAAAGAAGGATATGGTTAAGATTCATAGCAGGTACTAAAAATAAATTCTGCTTTTCTTGTATCATATCGATCATTTTGGGTAGTAGCACGCGTTCATTAGTGATCCCTATTTGCCACCTCATAATAAAGCTCACTTTTTCTTTTTCACCTTTAGTAGGACTAGGTTCATCGATTTGCTCTGCTAGATAGGTTATTTTTTGTCTAAACTGACTATTTTTCTCATACTTTTCAAATAGCGCCCACATCTTTGCCGCTTCTTGTTCTCCAACTATTACTGGATTTTTTGTGCTAATAATTCCTCTATACATCTCTTTGAATGTTAGTAGGCCTTTACGTTCTTTGTTGATAAAAAAATCATAAAATTCTTCTGCTTCATATTTTGCCTCTCTACTCTCTACAATCTCTACAATAGGTCGCTGTGGGATGAGATATTCGAACATGAATACTTCGCTCCCCTTATTTTTATGCTTTTTGACTTCATCAATGTAAGATTGTAATGAAGGGATCGGCGTTTCTTGATATAGCTGTAGCAACTTATCAAAATAGGCTTTCATCATTGAACAGATTTCTTCATCAGTATAATCTAGAGGTGTAATTAGGCGATCTATATTATCTAGCAAACATTCAATATTATCTGGTATAGTGTATTGACTACTGCGTACATGTGTTATCCCATGCAAGTAAGAAGGCTTTTGACCATCTTGCTCGATTTTGTAGAGTAAATTGCTATTTCCCCAAACTTTATTTTTATCTATGGGAGGAGCAGCCCTCCTAACACCTCGAAAGTAAAAAGTAATTCCACTAGCGAGAATAAAAAATCCAACTTGAATGATGAGTTGTTTAATAATTTGTTTCCACTTTTCTTTTTTCTTGATTATGGCTTGACGGTCTTGTACCTCTTTTGATGAAGTGTTTACTTGATCAATCTCAAAACAAAAATGAGTGGCTGATACTTCTAAGCAAAACAACAAGGTAATAACTAGTAGCTTATTCATTTCTTTCATAGATAAAGAAAAGCCAAAATGTACATTAATTTTTTACCTAAAACAAAAAGCTAATACAACTATTCCAAGGAAAGAGTTGAGATTTAAAAAGTTCCGGACAACCATAAGTAATAGAATGATGAAGCTGATTTTGATTACTTCTTGAATAATTTGTTTCCACTTTTCTTTTTTCTTGATTATGGGCTGGCGGTCTTGTACCATCTTTTGAGGATTTTTGATGCGATGAGTGTCATGACAATAATGAATAGTTGTTACTCCCAAAGAAAGCCATAAAATAATAATTACTAACTTATTCATTTTCTCATAAATAAAACAAAGCAAATATACATTAATTAAAAAAACAAGCAACCTACCATAACTACTACAAAGAAAGAGTTGAGATCAGACAAGCTTATGCTACCTATTTTATTGGGGTGCTCTTTATTTTTGAACATTCTTTTATGTACATTTGCGAGTCATGATTATTAAAACTAAAAATTATCGCCTGAGAACGTCTACCTATGTATGGCTGGCATTTGTTTACTTCTTGCGAAGACAATGGTGGATGATCTTATTGCTTACAAGTGCTAACTTTGGCTTATTCTACATACAATGGATTATTACAGGGGTTGTTACATCGATTCTCTCTTTGCTTTATTTTCTTTTCTGGTTGGCTCAGTTTTATGCAGTGACATTCTTGGAGGAAAATCAATTATTATTTCAATCACTTAGCTACCAGATTACGAGCAAAAGTATTACGATGCATATTACTACCAAGCAAGGGATGCCTATCGAGTGGCCACAGATCAGGCGTGCTTATGTACGTAAGAAGTATATTATACTCTTCTTATCAAAGGCGCACTTCATTTATCTTCCCCATCATGTTTTCAAGAGTAAACAAGAGCGAGAGTTTTTATTGTTTATTCTGAGAGGGAAGAAGTTGATATAATTTCTCTAATAAATGATTATGGCTATACGCTATGACTTTTCGGCTACCGAAAAATCCATACAAAACTTTTGGCAGCAATACCAAATAGCAACTCCCCAGCCACTTGAGGGAGATAAAAAGTATATCCTCGATATGTTTCCCTATCCCTCAGGGGCAGGGCTGCACATCGGACATCTCGTCGGTTATTACGCAAGTGATACACTTGCCATCTTTTATAAAATGCAGGGATACAATGTCTTGCATCCTATGGGTTTCGATGCCTTTGGATTACCTGCAGAGCAGTATGCAGTAGAAACAGGACAGCATCCCGCTATCACTACAGCCCAAAATATGACTGCTTATCGGGCTATACTGCGGCGAGCGGGTCTTAGCTTTGACTGGAAGAGAAGCTTTGCTACGACTGACTCAGATTACTACCGATGGACACAATGGATTTTCCTCCGCTTTTTTGAAAGCTGGTATAATGAGGACAAAGGAAAAGCTGAGCCTATTGATACTTTAATCAATCATATAGTCGATCATGGCAATAAAGGGATTCCCGTCAAAGGTAGTAAGCAGCCCCCGGTGGTCACTGCAGCAACTTGGAGTAGTATGGGTGAGGCAGACCGAGCAAAGCTCTTATCCTACTATCGGCTAGCTTATTTAGCTGAAACAACTGTCAACTGGTGTCCAGCACTTGGCACGGTACTGGCCAATGAGGAGGTGCAAAACGGATTCTCTGAACGAGGAGGGTACCCTGTCATACGCAAGAGAATGAATCAGTGGCACTTGCGCATACTCCCCTATACTGATCGACTTTTGTCTGGATTGAATGAGCTGACTTGGTCGCCTGCTGTCAAAGAGATGCAGCGTAACTGGATAGGAAAATCAGCAGGAGCTTATGTGACTTTTCAGGTTAGCCACCCAGAAGTTAGATCGATTCAGGTATTTACCACACGGCCCGATACTATTTTTGGCGTTACTTTTTTAGTACTAGCGCCTGAGCATCCGATCGTTGCTCCGATGCTTGCCTATTTGAAAGAGGAAGTAGCTAGAGGCAACAAACAACTAGACCAACAGTATCAAAAAATAGCCACTTATGTAGAAAAAGCTACCAACAAGAGCCATTTACTACGCATGCAGGAGATTGACAAAATTACGGGTGTTGTTACACCCATCGAGGCGATTCATCCTTTTACACAGCAAAGGATACCTGTATGGATTGCTGACTATGTACTCCCTCATTATGGTACAGGTGCTATTATGGCAGTACCTGCTCATGATCAGCGTGACTATGCTTTTGCGCAGTACTTTCAGCTACCTATTAAAAAGGTAATCAGTGGGGATCATGAGACTCCAATACCTCATGAGGGGCAAGAGGGTAGGATGGTGCAATCTGACTTTCTCAATGGACTTAGCGTGAAGGAAGGCAAGCAAGCAGCTATCCAAGCTCTTGCCTCAAAAGGGGTGGGCGAACCCTGTGTGATGTATAAGTTGCGCGACCCTGTTTTTAGTAGGCAGCGCTACTGGGGAGAACCCTTTCCTATCTATTATCGGGATGGTGTGCC
Source organism: Bacteroidota bacterium (assembly GCA_039198585.1). Classification (GTDB taxonomy): domain Bacteria; phylum Bacteroidota; class Bacteroidia; order Cytophagales; family Amoebophilaceae; genus JBCCTJ01. The sequence continues at coordinate 12,335 of JBCCTJ010000007.1, read as the reverse complement.
TCATCCTTTGCCTGCAAGTGAGCTTCCCCTGAAGCTTCCTGATGTGGACTCTTTTCAGCCCAATGAAGCGGGCGATCCTCCTTTGTCAAGGGCTAAAAAATGGCTTACACCCCAAGGAGATCCGTTAGAATACCATACGATGCCAGGATGGGCTGGATCGAGCTGGTACTTTCTGCGCTACATGGATCCTCACAATCAGCAAGCCTTTGCTAGCAGAGAGGCGCTCAACTACTGGCAGCAAGTAGATTGCTACATAGGAGGAGCGGAGCATACCACGGGGCACTTGCTCTATGCGCGCTTTTTTACCAAAGTCTTGTACGACTTAGGGCTACTCTCTTTTGAAGAACCTTTCAAGCGGCTGATCAATCAAGGTATGATCCAAGGCGCATCAGCCTTTGTCTATCGTATTCGAGGCACTAACCAGTTTGTTAGCTATGGGCTCAGGGATGGCTATGATACTGTGCCTATGTATGTAGATGTACGCTTAGTGACCAAACGTAAGCTAGACCTAGATGAATTTAGACAGTGGAGGCCACATCTAGCCGATGCTACTTTTATTCTAGAAGATGGAGTATACATCTGTGGTGAAGAGATTGAGAAAATGTCTAAATCTAAGTACAATACTGTAGATCCTGGTGAGATGATAGATCGCTATGGTGCTGATGCGTTGCGACTGCATTTGCTCTTCTTAGGGCCTCTTACCCATTCTAAACCTTGGAGTACACAAGGGCTAGAAGGAGTAACTCGTTTCATGCAGAAGTACTGGAATCTATTCTATGATCCACAAGGCGACTATCAGGTTACTGAAGGAAAATCCTCCATTAAGGTCTACCAAGTAGTCCATCAGTGTATCAAGCAAGTGCGTGATAGCTTGGCACGCTACTCCTTTAATACATGTGTCAGTAGTCTGATGATTATGGTCAATCAGTTAGCATCACTAACTCCTATTAAAAAAGATATTGCTGCTGATATATTCCGCCTTTTAGTCCCTTTTGCTCCCCATATGGCAGAAGCCCTATGGCAAAAAGGAGGTTATCAAGGCAGTATTATTTTTGCAGGCTTTCCTATAGAGGATCCTGCTTACTTGGTCACAAAAGATATTGATTACCCTATAGCTATCAACGGAAAAAAACGAGCAGTGATTACAATACCTGCAGCAACGGAAGAGGTTACTATCATCCGTCTCGCATTAGCCCAACCTGCTATTGTGAAATGGCTTGCAGGGAGAGAGCCCAAGCGGGTGATTGTAGTCCCCAAAAGAATGATCAATGTGGTCATATAGTCAGCACATCATCTATTAATTACCGTTATTTTCTTGTATAATAATTTTCATTTACAATAATACAAAAATGGTATAATTCTATTGATTTTGTACTATATATAGTATATTTAGGCTGTGATCAATTACTAAAAATTGTTTGTACAAAATTAATACTTATCAGCATGTCCATACAAAAATTATTTTATGCATTCTTCTTGCTTTTTCTTTCTTCTTGCCAAGCGACTACTTTGAGTAACCGACAGCGAAAACTCATGCAAGCTATAGAAAGCTGTGATCAAGTAACTTTACAAAAAATACTGGATTTTGATCCTATCACGGCTGAAGACCTGAATGCTATAAGTAATCAATGTAGCTGGTTTACTATTTTTCATCAAGCAGCTAGACAGCTTCGAGAAACTCGTAAAAAAATGGATATATTGCTGACAATGATTAAAAAAGGCGCTGATGTTAATGCTGTGAATCCATATGGAGAAAGTCTTTTGTATTCAGTAGTATCTTTGGGTTATGAGCAGACAGTAGAGCTACTTCTTGTCCATGGTGCTAACCCGAATGGTAGTGACGGTCATATGAAACATGATAGGCCTTTGCACAAAGCAGCCAAAGATGGATCTAGTAGCCTAGTCCGATTACTCATTCTTCATAATGCGGATCCAGATGCAAAAGATAGAGATGGCAATACAGCTACTGATTTAATTAACGACCATAAAACATTGACAGAAGTAAGCAAGCAATCTCTTATTAAGGTGTTGAAAGAAGCTAGCTTATCTCGTAAAAAGAAAGCAAGATTCTTTTTTATATGCCTTCCAGTGGGTTTTCTGATAGCTGGCGCGATAGCTTCTTGGCTATGTCCTCATGAAGAAAAAAAGGAATAGGCAACTATTATCACGCCTCATAGATTCGGTGATTAACTCTTGCGTCTAGTCATGGTAAGAATCCATCGATTATGGATGGTCATAGTTTTTTGCATGATGGCTGATGTGGATTTTTTTTACTATTGTAGTTAGATTTTTGTTGATTATATAGCATGTATTCTAAATTATTGATTATAACTATGATAAATTTCCCTAGTCGTCGCAAAATTTATTTTATTTGTTGCTATTGGTTACTTGCCTATTTTTATGCTACTCCTTTAACTGATATACAGCAGGAGATAAAAGAGGCTATAGAGGGACAAAATTTGATACCTTGCTTAACTTGCTAGATCACCCAGGTGTCACTGCTGAAGATATGAATGCTATAAGTAATGAGAATAATTGCTTTACTATTTTTCATCAGGCAGTTGCAAAACTTCCAGAAGGGCCTACAAAAAGAAATGTGTTACTTGCAATGATAAAAAAAGGAGCTTTTGTTGATGCTGTGTCTCGATCTAGAAGGGTTCCTTTAGACTCTGCAGCATTTTCTGGGTATGATCAAACAGTAGCACTGCTCCTTGCCAATGGCGCCAATCCAAATGGTAGTGAACGTAATACAAAACGCCACACACCTTTGCATACTGCAGTTTGTAGAGGAAAAAAATCAATTGCTCAACTGCTTATTGATGCAGGAGCAGATGTGAATAGTGTAGCTACTGACAAGCAACTAACTCCTTTGCACAAAGCAGCCAGCCATGGGTTTAGTAGGCTAATTCAATTACTGATTCTTCATGGAGCCAATCCAGATGCAGAAGATATAGATGGGAATAGAGCTGTTGACTTAATTGAAGATAATGAAACATTAACCGTAAAAGGCAAAGAGGCTCTTATTCAGGTATTGAAACAGGCTGTCCAAATACGTGAGCTATCTAATCAAAATCAAATGTTACAAACAAACTTCTTTCGCTTTCAGATAGCATGTAGTGTTATCTCTTTCTTAGTCGCTATAGTCAGTTTGTTTTTCTGGTCTTACAAAAAAGAAGATCAGCAGTCTACTATTGTTGCTCTCAATAGAGAGTCTAAATAACTCTTGTTTAATAATATTGAAGATTTGTACATTTCTAGTTTAGACGCTTGTCCCACTTTTCTATCTGGTTTGGATGACTGCTAGATTTTTATTTAATTGGCTATTTTTTATATCACTTCCCATGAGTCGAGCCAAGTTGATCACTGTTGTTCCCTATAATCCTGCATGGCCTATGATGTATCAAAAAGAGGCATCTTTAATAGAAAAAGCACTTGATAACAATTTGCTTGCTATCCATCATATTGGATCTACCTCTGTTCCTGGTCTTGCTGCTAAGCCTAAAATTGATATACTGGCTGTTGTTCGTTATCCTCAACAAGCTATTACTAGTTTGCACAAAATAGGTATAGAATATAGAGGGGAGTGGAATGTTCCTTTTAAGTATGGGTTTGCCAAACGGGGCGATGTTGATGTAAACTTGCATGTCTTTGAAAAAGGAAACCCTGAAATAGAACTTAACTTACTGTTTTGTGAGTACTTATCTAGCCATCCTAATGTACGGGATACTTATGCGGCATGCAAACAGTCTATCCTCCAAGATGCTCGTTCCCATTATCAGCAAGAGGGTACTATGTTTGCTACTTATACAATCAAAAAGGCCAGCTTTATTCGCAGTGTACTTAGGAAAGCTGGTTTTGATCGCCTGAGGATGTTGCTCTGTACTGATTATGTGGAGTGGGATAGTGCTGAAAGATTAAGAAAAAAGTACTTTACCCGTGTTGGTATACCTCCTCACCCCATACTGAGAGATAAAAATCATCATCACTTAATCTTGTACAAGGGTGTTGATATCATTGGCTATGCTCATGTGAATGCTCCTGATAGTCAACAACGCAAACTAGTTATGCTGCTACTGGATAATCCTGAGTATGATAACAAATATAGGTGTTATTTTCAGGAATTGATAGCCAAGTGGATGAATCTTCACAGATAGAAATTCTCATTAAGATACTTCAATACTGATCGAAATAGTGTAGAGGGACAATCTATTTTTATGGAGGGAGATGATGGTGGTTATAGCACAGACCTTTGTGAATGATGTACTAACTGAACCAGAGCAGTGTCTAGCATTTCGTATATCTTCACTTGCATTACTAGCTATTTTCTTCCAGTGGTATCTAGGTAAGCAGGGAAAGCTAGTTCTTGCTAACTTTAGTTGTTGATAGCCACATAGAGATTCAGTGAAAGAGCTACTAGTAGCCAAAGAAGGTAAGGGAGCAGTAAGAGTGATTGATATCGGATGTGTCGATAGTAAGTGACCAAGATGTATCCTACCAAGAGGGTAAGCAGTGTGATGATCAAAGCTCCTAATTGAACTTGCTGCATAGAAAAAAATATAGGATTCCAAGCTACATTGAGTAACCACTGTATAGTAAAAAGTGTAATCAACTTCTTTCTTGTTGTGGTTTTGGACCATACATACATGAGATAAAGGCTGAAACAGAGCATAATCGTAGTCCAAGCGACTCCGAACATCCAATTGGGAGGTGTCCACGGGGCTTTATTAAGCTCTGCATACCATGCACTAGGAACTCCTTTTGCAGTAAAGAGTCCTCCGATCATCAGGGCTAAAAAATTGAAAAATAAAAAGGTAATGAATGCTACTATCATTGCTATGATGTTTCTCTAGGTAACGTTGCTATTGGTTTAAATTGCTAAAAACATGTTTCTTGTCCATAGTTAGTCGTCCATTATGGATAATGGATACGTACGCTTTATTATTGTTTTGTGCTGTTTTTGAGGAAAGAATAATTAAAAATGTTTACTTATTGTACGATTTTTGCTTAGGTATTAGAAAGAGTCTCACAACAATAGATAGGTAGAAGGGACGGAAAAAATTTTACTTATGTAGACTGAAGGGGATCAGGGCCGTACTGATTTTCACCTTTTGTCCCTACTTGACAATACAAATAAAATTTAGAAAATGGAGCCATAAGCCACCTGTCTTTCTTACCTAAATCGTGTGCTCTTCGTACAGCAACTGCTTGCCAAGCTGCATAGCGAGCAGAAAACCAAGCTAGGCAAATAAAATAAATTACCCAACGAGCAGGATAAAAAAACCTAAAAATGGGCCTGGTAAAAATCAAATAAGGAAGGGACTCGATATGATTCAGCAAGTAAAGCTTAAACAGGATCATCGCTAGGATAATCATATCAACGATCATCACTGTCGCGAATTCTTTTCTTGTAGCACGTCCCTTAAATCTTAGGTTGAAACTTTGAAAATAGGAATAAAACATAGAAATAGCGTTTATTGAGATAAGTAAAAATTAATATGACTTATTTATTATTTCTTTTTTTTAGGCATAGGTAGATTCTATAGAAAGGCACATACATCCAGTTGGGGTTATAGCCCAGTGTAGTTAGTCTTCTAGCCATAAGTCCTACTAGAGCCGCATGACGTAAGAGTAGCCACGTTCCTACAAGAATGTAAGTGACGATTCTGTAATTCCAGAAAAAAGTAAGTAAAGGATTCAAAAAAGTAATATAAGAAACTTGAGGCCCATATGTTAAAACATAAAGCCCCATGACCATTTTAATGATAACTAACAGGTCAGTCGTTAGTACGAACAGGAATTCTTTCCGAGAAACAGGTTGTTGATAGTCTACTATGAAACTATTCAAGTAATAGCGAAGCATAAAATAGGTGTTATGAAATAATCATTAATAAAATACAAAATTGTTTTAATAAAAGCAATTTTTACTCAATAAAAAAGACAAAACTTGCCTCATTTGCTGCAGAAATAGTCACTGGCCTAATGAAATAATAGTAGATAATTTGATATTTTTTATTTTTTTATCATAATCATTTTCTATTTTTGCTAGAAAACTATAATAAATATCACCAATATGACCAATAAAGAATACACATTAGGGATTATTAAGCCCAATACAGTAGCGCTTGGGCAGGCAGATGAGATCATCAAAATCATCGAGCAAGCAGGTTTCAACATAGAAGCAATGCAAAATCGTCGACTGACACTGATAGAAGTAGAAAAACTTTATGCTTTCCATAAGGGTAGTTCTTTTTATAAAGAATATTGTGAATATATGTCTTCTAGCCCTGTAGTGTTGATGAAATTGGCCAAAAATGACGCAGTCGCTGGTTTTAGAAAACTAATAGGTGCGACCAACCCCACGGATGCAGCTGTAGGTACTATTCGCCGGCAATTTGGTACTTCTATTGAGGATAATGTTATCCATGGATCAGACTCCAATGAGAATGCTGCAAAAGAGATTCAATTCTTTTTTGGAGGTGCGAATAATAAATAACTGCCTAAAAGTTAAAATTATTAGTATAATAAGTTGATGGGAATCTATATTTGAGGCGCACTACTTATTATATGAAGACTCTATAGCTCAGCTGGTAGAGCACCTGACTCTTAATCAGGGTGTCCTGGGTTCGAGCCCCAGTGGAGTCACACATCAACTTATTTTCAAGACTTTACGATAGGCTGTATTGCATCCGTAGTCATCAATCATTCACACTTTGACACTTTCAAGAGTTTCTTGTACACAGCCAAACAATAATAATTTATAAAAAATGCGCGCAAATTTGTTTATTTAAATCATTTTTTGCTTCTTTGTTGGTAAAAAATGTTTCTAAAAAACATATTAATGTATACATTAGGTTTCCCAAAAGGCAATATCATTCTTTTGATAGTCTTGTTATTTTTTCCTATCAAAGCAAAGAAAGAATTTCGTCATGTGATTCATGGACTCAGCAAGCCATATGACTATGCTGATGAAGCAGCCTATCATAGCTACCTTTGGCGTTGTTATCAGTTTCCTATAGACTTAAACTATGTTACTGCAGAAGAATTAAAGAAGCTAGGTATATTGAGTGATAAGCAAATCAATGCTCTCATTACTTATATTCAGGCCTATGGAAACTTGTATTCAATTGATGAATTGGCTGCTATTCCTGGGTGGGATTTCTTCATTATCAGCAAGATTACACCTTTTGTCACTGTCAAAGATGTGAGAAAAAAGAAGAGGAAAAAGAGAAAAAAAGCTGTTTTGATCCAAAAACTATCGTTAGACTGGGATCCCCAATGGCAAGATCGTAAAAGTGATGACCTGGGATCGCCACATGCTGTGACTCTAGATTACAAAATCCAGTACCTAAAAAAATTAACCTTGTCTGTCTCTAACTATAAAGGGGTGGGTGAGTCATGGGACAAAAGTTATACAACAGCAAACTGTACTATCAGTAAGATGGGTATAGTCAACAAGATATTATTAGGAAAAATTACTATTAGAATAGGACAAGGATTATTGATCGGAGGCAGCTCTTTTGACGAAAATGCTTTTTTTACAATTAAAAATAGACAATATAGCTTAATTCCTTCGAAAAGTACACAAAGAAATAGCGCTCTACTGGGTTGTGCCTTACTCCTACAAAAAAGCGAATCTCCTTTTTCTCTTATCCTCTATGGAGGGCTAACCCCCTATTATGTAAATAAGCGACAAGAAAATGGACAAAGTTTTTTTACAACAATCCACAAGAATAAAAAAATGACAAGCTATAGAAGTCAAAAATCATGGCAAGGCAATAAGGGTATTGTAGAACCGCTTATAGGGGCAGCATTGCTCTACAAGCCTGACCGGACAACCTGCTTTGGCGCTCAAGTAATGGGGCACAACTATTTAGATCATCAGGGACGATGGCGCCCTATTAGTAGACAAATAGATGCAGGCAAATACCTCAATCGGCATGGATACGTAGGTATATTTGGCTCTCAAAAGTGGCAGTATAGCATGCTAAGTGGTGAGTTAGTTGCTACATTAAAAGAGGGTGTAGGGCTAATAGTTGCGGGAACTGTGCGCCCCAATAGTTACCTAAAACACGCCATCAAAATTCGATATAATACTCCTTGTTTCTATGCTTTACACAGTGCTGATAAAAAAAGTAGAAAACCTTATCAACACAAAAGCATCGGTATAGTCACCAACTATTTAGGTAGCAATAAAAGCATTCTGAATGGCATGCAGCTATATGAGACAAAAAATTGGGTCAACAAGCAAATCGTTAAGGGTTGTGTCTATAAGGTCACTTATGCACAGATGATGCCTCGATATAACCTGCGATTAGTACTGAGAGGGCAAGCAAAATATAATACAGTCAATGGACTGCTCAGCCGCCTGAATGTAAAAATTCCCGCTTATTATCTTAGTGAAGGCTGTTCAGGTAGCACGATCTTCTACTGGAGTGCTGCTAACAAGAAAAAATATCTTAACTCCTATTATCTAGGAAGTGGAATTAGTCAGATAGTTCAATACCAAAAAGCAGGCTATACTGTAAAGCTAGGCTGTGCGCTGTTCAAAGCGCCTAAGCAGGTGGGGCTTTACCTATACCAACCCAATATCCGTTTCCCATACGTTAAAAGGTATAGTGGACAGGGCATTGCTACTACAATTTGGGGCCGTTATCAGTATAGTGCACAAAGTTATATAATCCTAGTAGGGCAGTGGCGACTGGTCAAGAAGCAAAATGACTCATGGCACCATTATCCTTTTTTAGCTATTCGCTTTGTTTATACAATCAGAGAATAGGCCTTGTTGTACTAGGTTAGAAGCTAGCTTACTAGAAATAATCCGGAAAAATAACTATCTATTTGATAATTTTGTAAATTAAGTAACTCAACTAGAGCATAAACAACATTTGCATGTTCTCGACTAATAGAAAAAAAGCTACTGTACTATTCCTGCTTACTTGTATAGTAGTGCTTGTAGTAGCTTTCTTTTGGTTTACTTCGAAAGTAAAAAAGCCAACCAAAAAACTGGAAAAAAGTAGACATAATAAGCCAATTGCTTATTATGAAAATGTTCTTAAAAAGTCTAAGAATAGGAGAGGAATCTACCATATCAAAACCGCAGAAGGTTATATAGATTTAGGACAAGCCTACTTTGAAAGGCAAAAATACCATTATAGTAGAGATGCGTATCAAGCTGCCATTGCAATTTATGAAGAAATAATAGGGCAGCAAGAAAAAATAGCCTATGTTTATGTTTTACTCGGGGATAGCTACCAAGAAGAGCAAAACTATAAGGATGCGCTCCAGTCTTATCAAAAGGCCCTATCTATTGATGATGCAACGCAAGGCAATTCGCTAAAAAAAGCATCAATAGAGTTTAGGCTAGGATCAGTTTACAAGAATATGGGTAGCTATGAGCAAGCTCTCGTACATAGCAAGATCGCTTTTGATCTTTATCAAAGCAACTCACGTGTTGCTGCCGCTGCTGTAGCAGAGACTGCTGTTTTGCTTGCAAACATTTACAAGATGATGAAAAAGTATGATCAGGCAATAGGCTATTATCAAAAAGCAATACGTATATATAGCAAGATACTTGGGAAGAATCATACTACTGTAGCTCGTGTACTTAATAAAACTGGTGTAATCTATGCTTTACAAAAGCAACATCAGAAAGCTATGAAATCCTTTGAGAATAGTATAGCCATTTATCAATTATTGGGAAGAGATAAGGAAGTAGCGCTTGCTAACACTTACTACAACTTAGCACTCGTACATAGAGCCCTTGGCGAATATCTTGCAGCTATCCAAAATTATAAGCTAGCTCTATCACTTTATGAAGAATTAGCAAGAGATAACAGTGTTAAAGCAGCTGACTGCTGTGCAAAGATCGGCATGACTTATGATGCCAATGGGCAATATAGTCAAGCACTTTCCTTTTTACTCAAATCACTGGATAAATATGAAAAAATGAGTACCGCGCATCTGCTGCAGATTGCCTTAGTGAAAAAGAATATTGCTGAAGAATACCAAAAGTTAGGTAATTATACCCGAGCTATTACCTATTATCAGCAAGCATTGGAAGAGTACAATAAAGAGTTACCAGACGACTCAGTCACCCTAGCAGATCTTTATTTGGCTCTTGGATTTAATCATCAAAAAGTAGGCAATCGTATGCAAGCTGTCGATAGTTATGAGAAAGCATTATCGCTATACAATGCGATACCGCCCAGTCATTCTATAGAAGGGGCCTATGTATTATTCAAGCAAGGGATTATTCAAGCAGTGAAAAAAAACTACCACGATGCTATTGATTGCTATGAAAAGTCTTTAATTTTCTTTTTAGAAAAGCAGGATGATCGCGATGATCAGCATTGGGTCAAAGCTGCTATTTACCTCAATTGGAGTGTAGCCTTAGAGGCAGTAGGACAAGTAGAAAAAGCTATTGCATTTGGTGAGAAAGGCCTCAAAGTACAGCAGAAAAGACTTGATAAGATGCATCTCTCGATAGGGGAAATTTACTTGAGGTTGGGATTGTTGTATGCTAAAATGCAAAAGCATGAGAAAGCTTTCTCATTTTATAACCAAGCACTTCAGATATATGAAAATGCTTGGGGCAAGAATCATATAAAAACTGCAATAATCTACTTACAGCAAGGCATGCTACAAAAAAAACGTAAAGAATATCAATTAGCATTGAGTAATTACCAAAAAGCATATCTTATTTACCAAGAAAAATTAGGAGAAAAAAATGAAGCAATAACAAAAGTTTATCATGCGATGGGACAGGTTTACGCTAATCAAAACAATCACTCAGAAGCTATTCAGTTGTATCGAAAAGCAGTGAAATCTGCACAGAACAAGAATCCTTTTTTGATTGGCACTATTTATCTTGATTGGGGGGGTGTCTACCAGAAACAAAAAAAATTCAAAAAGGCTCTTGCTTGTTATCACAAAACGCTTCTTGTTTACAAAAAAAACCTTGAAAAACCGCCCAAAGAGTTGCTAGTTATTATGTACAACAGCTATGGCACTATCTATGGGGCCATAGGAAAGTACTCAAAAGCTTTAGAATACCTCCAAAAAGCATTAAAAATAGTAGAAGAGAAAGATCATCTCTTTGCCCTCCAAGCATCCCTTATTTATCATAACTTAAGCATCATTTATATCCACAAGGAGAACTATGAAAAAGCGCTTACCTATGCTGAACAAGCGCTTGCCAAGGGCATACAATCGATAGGTAAGCATACACTAGAAGTAGCTAAAATTTACCATAATCTTGCCATTATTCACACAAGGCAAAAAAACTATACGCTTGCCAAGTCCTACTGCCAAAAAGCACTCTCTATGTATCATACGATGCTAGATCAAGATCATCCTTTAGTAAATAGTTTGTTAAAGTGCCTGAAAATGATTGAAGAAAAGTCGTAGCCAGTGTGAAGTGCACAATTTAAAAAAGCAAATGCAAAAAAAATCTGTACATAGCATCCCACTCTCTTGCTAGGTAATAGCTTTTTTAAAAGCCATGTAATGAATAGAATCTCTTTTAGTTCAAGGAGAGCTGCTCCATGTTAATCACTAGTTTTGCTAAAAAATATTACACTTATTTTTTTTTGTTATATTTTTGCACTATATTTAAAAGTAAAAATAGTTCCCAAACCCTGAAAGCTAATCATGAAAACCATTAAAAAAACTATATTATCCATTGTAAGTCATCTTGCCCTTCTTTTTTCTGTATCATTCAGTATTACTGCTTCTAAGAGCGTGGAGGAGCAAGGCAGTAAAGGTAAAATCGAAACTTTTTCAATCTTACAGAAAATAGAGAAAATAAAGAAAGAGGGTGATGAAAGTAGTGATGGTATGGATTTAGAGCTTGTCGAAGAAACTAATTTATCTGATCAAGAAGAAGATGATCTAGGAAAATTTATGCGAGAATATGATACCAATAAAGAAGCAAGGCAAAAAGAAGTGATTCAGCTAAAAAAGGAAGTTGAAAAGCTTAAAAAGGAAAAACAACAACAAGATAAAAAAATCACCAAATTTGAACAAGATATTGAAAAGATAGATCAAGAGAGAAAGAAATTTGAGGAATACATGAAAAAGTTTAAACAAGAAAGTGAAAAACAAAACATAAGGATTGCTACGCTCAATAAATATGTAGTAACGCTCAAAGATAAGAATACTACCTATGAGAATAATATTAAAAAGCTCGAAGCTAAACAAGAAACCTTGCTGAAAGAGCTCGAGGATAAAGGTAATTTGATCCAAGAACTAAAAGCTATAAAAAAAGGTCTAGAGGAAAAAGTAGAAAGAATTGCGAAAAAGGAAACTAAAACTGATCAAGAGGAGCAAGGAATTTT
>JBCCTJ010000006.1:0-38635 GCA_039198585.1 Bacteroidota bacterium | reverse complement strand
TCTAATAGACGTTCTACAGCTTGTTGCTTTATACCTTCCCAGGTTACTTGATTTATTTCTTTTTGTTGTTTATTCATGATTAAAAAATTTAAAAGTGTAAAATTGTTTTTTTACTTTGACACAATTAAATGATTTAACCCACTCTTTTAAGGAAATAGTATTCTTTTGGATTTGCAAAGCTACCTTCTAAGAAGCTTGCTCTTTCTTTTCTTAAAGTACTTGCTATCTGTTTTCGTTTTTCCTGATTTTTTTCCTGTCTCTCTTTGCGTACAAAGTCAGTCTTGATCTCTTCGGCAGTTGCCAGTTTCCTATTTGCATTTGTAGCATCAATAGCATTTTCCCAACCTTGCTTCCCTTTATTCCAGGAAGCTGCTGTGATTGGTATATGCTGTTCTTACACTGTGTTTCTTCATTAAAAGGTCAAAGCTGAGGCATTGAATAAAATTGATCCCAATTCTATGCTTTCTTGGTATGCCTGTAATAAAATTGTAACTGTGCAAACACTTTTTTAATGACTATCCGTTGCTTTTGGTAGGTTTCCTCGTCTTCCAAAATCGTACTGAACTTGTAGTTTATCTAAGGCTTTACTCAACTTTCAAGTAACCTAGTTGATACTCTTGTCAAGCTTTTTCTCTTTTTTTCGACTACAGGCATGGTAACGATTTTTGCAGTCCTTATAATCTTGAATCCTGCTTTTTTGTACATGTATTTCATGATTCTGTAGAGAAATGCAACGCTTGCTCAAAGAATTTTCTGGTTTGTCGAGCAGTATACACTACTTTTATAACAGGTAGAATCGATCAGTATTTTGGACTTTTGACATATATAAAGATAGCTCTTTTTTACTAGATTAGATCAAAATTAGGTGCTTTTTTATGGCTAGAGTAGTAGCAATATGATTATCAGGTAGCATTTCGTATGCCTAAACTTCTCCGCTGTCGGGCTTGATAAGCTATATAAGTCAACCAGCTAAGTATTGCACCTATTAGTAGCACGACAACTATTTTTACTGTAAAATAAGGTGACCTATTTTTTTCTTTTCCTCAACATTTCGATTGCTAGTATATTGATTATTACCTTTGATATGATCATCATGTGCAGTTTGATAAGCCTTAAGAGCTTGAGCAAGAGAATTCTTAAATCCTTTGATATCCTTATTTTCTAATTTTTTATCAAGCATATCATCTGTTAATTTAACTTCAGAATCCTGATCATTCACAAACTTTTCCCATTCCAATACCGTATATGTATCCAGTGTTAAGGTATCAAACTTGTCCGCATTTTTGTTACCCCAACAAAACTGTCCTGGCATGAGCTCTTGTAAATTAGTCAGCTTTTGATTCGCTAAAAAATAGTAGCGTTCTAAAATGAGTAATCCTTCATCTGTATGTTCTAAATGATTTAGGTTTTTTGATGGTTTGACTTCTTTAGGATTAAAAAATTTAACTATGTTGTTAATACCGCCATAATAATCACAAGAAACAAAAGTAATCTTTGCATCGGATCCAAAAGAGCAATTACTCAAAATAAGAAAGTTCAATAAAGTTTTTAAAGCTAAACTTCTAACATTAATAGAGCATCGCATGATGAGTACTTTATTTTTCGTGAAAATCATAATACAAAAATAAAAAACATATTCGAATAAGTACATAATAAAACCAGGCTTATCCTATATGCTCTCTATCTTTGAGAATAGCAGAGGCTTTTACCAAAATATTAGTCTACTTCTTGGTCATGCTCTGGATACAAATAGTAAATGGTCGGCTCTTGCTCTGTAAGAGCAGTATAGTCTAGTAATATTCTAGCACGCACATAGGCAGGAACCAGTAATCTATCTTGAATTTCTTTATCTGTAAGATGATAATCCTCACCATCTCGGAGACTATTGAGTATATGATCCGTTCTATCTTTGAAAAAACGAATTTTTTGCTGATTCGGCTTAGAAGATGTAGGTACACTAGGACCTTTACGTAAGAGAGCAGGTTCAGTGGGTAAAGAACTATGACTGTAACTAGTCTGTACTTTATCAAAGAAGCTTGCTTGTTTTTCTGTGGATGATTTAGAAGCTACCTTAGTACTTTTCTTCTTTTCGGAAAATCCAGAAGCAATAATATTAACCCTGATCTTGTCTCCTAAATCTTTATCGTAGGCGTGTCCCCATATCATCATCTCAACATCCATACCTACTTGAGCTCTAATGTAAGCCGTAATAGAAGAAAGTTCAGGAACCTTGATTTCAGCTTCGGGGCTGGAAAATATAGTAAGTAGTAGTCTAGTCGCTCCCTGGATAGTTTGGTAGCGTAACAATGGAGAGGAAAGCGCTCGCTTAGCTGCTGTGAGTCCTCTATCTTTACCCTCTGCAACACCAGAACCCATAACAGCATTGCCTGCATTACGAAGGGTAGTATCCATATCACGATAGTCTAGGTTAATAATCCCAGGACTAGAAATAGGATCCGTAATACTAGTAATGGCCTCATACAGCACGACATCTGCTAGACCAAAAGCAGAGCTTAAAGTAAACTGTTGTGTTGCTTTAAACTCTGCCTCTTGTTTGATCAGTCGTTCATTCTCTATAATAATTAAGGTATCACAATATTTGGCAAGATTACGGATACCCTCTTCTGCAATATTTTGCTTCTTAGTGCCCTCAAAGAGAAATGGGGTAGTTACGACGCCTATCACCAGCAGTCCTTTATCTTTAGCAATACTGGCTATTACAGGCGCGGCACCTGTTCCTGTACCTCCTCCCATACCAGCAGTAATAAAAACCATTTTGACTGGATCATCAAGTAATTTCTTAATTTCTTCTTTACTTTCAAGCGCTGCACTTTCTCCTATTTCAGGTTTAGCTCCAGCACCAAGCCCATGAGTAATATTAGGCCCTAGCTGCAACTTATCAGGAACAGGATTATGCTCAAGAGCCTGTGAATCGGTATTGGCTACTACTAACGAAACATCGGGTATACCACGCTCAAATATATACTTTAAGACATTGCTTCCCCCTCCTCCAACACCTATTCCTAGAATAATAGATTTTTTCTCTAAATTTAAGTTTCCCATTACTTACTATATGATATCTATGTGCTTCTTAAAAAATACTCTTTAAGAATTCCCATAACCCTCTTTTTTTCTCTTTCATGATTGGCTTTACCTCATCGTTTGTTTTTTTTCGTCTTTTACTCTGTATATTTTCCGTATGCCCTATTGTCTGACTACTAGCAAGTGCTAGTCCTATAGCTGTAGCATATTCAATACCTGGTAGTTGTTCTTCATCTGAAGCTAATACATACTCATAAGGATAGCCTATCCGTGTGTCATAGGAAGAGTGATAACCAACCGAAGACATACCAGTCGTCATATACTCAAATAGTTTTTCGATATTACGTAGCTGTGCTCCTCCTCCTGTAAGAACAATTCCACCAGCCAATTTATCTTGAAAGCCAGCTCTTAGTATTTCCGTGTGAATGAGCTCTACACTTTCTTCCATACGAGCACTCACTACTTTTGTTAGTATTGAGAGTGGGATCTTTTTCTCTTGGCGATTGCGAAAGCCAGGCACTACTACAAATGCATGTTTAGTATCTTCTTCATAAGTGCTAGCATATCTTTTCTTAAGTTCTTCGGCTTGTGGTTCCATAATCATGAATGCTTGCGCTATATCCTTTGTGATAGAGTCACCTGCAAATGGAATAGTAGCTACATGCTGTAAAGCACCTGCTTGATAAATAGCTACCCCCATGGTACTAGCACCTATATCTACTAAACAAACCCCCATCTCTTTTTCCTCTTCTGTCAGCACAGCGATACTAGCAGCCAAAGGAGCTAATATCAAGTTATCTATTTCAAGATTTGCTCTAGTCACACACTTATAAATGTTGTTCATTACATTTGTTTGTGCAGTTACAACGTGGAAGTTGCCCTCTAGGCGAACCCCAGACATACCAACAGGATCCTTAACTCCTTCTTGATAATCTACGGTATACTCTCTTGGAATAACATGAATGATTTCACTACCAGGGGGAGTAACAATTCTATACATATCTTTATTGAGACGCATCACATCTTCGCATGCTATTTCTCCATCTTGTGACTCACGGGTAATACCACTATGATGCAAAGTACTTTTTATATGTCTTCCTGTAATACTAACATTAGCGCCATTAATGCGGATTTTAGCACTATCTGATACTTCTCCTACTGCCTTGCGGATCGCATTTACTGTTTTATCTATGTTAACAATACTAGACCGTACAACCCCATCCGATAAAGCCTCACCTGTACCTATTAGTCTAAGTCTCCCTTCCAAGTCCGGTACACCGGCAATTACTTTTATTTTGTCTGTTCCTATATCTAAGCCTACAGCTACTTGTTGGTCCATTCTTGTTAATTGAAGCTTCTTTTACAACAGACAAATTTACTCTTTTTAAACTGTTTTTCTCTCTTCTGAGCTAATATATTATATAAATCCATAGATTTTAGGGGTTCAGCTATTTAGCAATTCACTTTTGTTTGCTATTCTAACAAACAAGACCAGCATATAAACATAAAAAGTGCAAATATTACATAACAACAGTAGTTATATAATTAAAAAAATAGAGAACAACAAGCAATAAAAGTAGGTTTACATATTATTCTGTGAAGTATCAAGTCTGTGTTACGCCTTTTTATTTTCACGAAAGTCTCCATCTTTAATTCCCAAAGCTCCTTTCAAAAAAGCTTCCCCTCTCTTTTATTAGGAGGTACTATCTTCTTTCGCGCTTTCTCATTTTTCCCTGTTCTCTCTTGAATTACAAAGTCATTTTTGATCCTCTCAGCAGTTGCTAGTTTCCTATTAGTATTTGTAGATCTGCGCCAATCTTTCTAGTCTTTATGCGCAGCTGTATTGCTTGGTGTAGGCTGTTCTTAGGCTGCTTTTCTTCATTGAAAGGGGAAACCTCAGGCATTGAATGAAGCTAATTCTATCGATTTATCTTCGATATATTCTTGTAGTACATCAGTGACTTAGTTACTTAATAAGTTCAATGGCTGCCAGTTGCTTTTCAGTGAAAAGTAAGTATAAAAAGAGTGTTAAAAATTAAAAAATAGCTTATCAGCTGTGCTTGTAAAATTATACTCCTTACAAAAAGTAGTCTGAGTTGTTTAGTACCATTAGGCAAGATTTTCTTCGCATACTATTAGCTGCTTAGGTGCCTGCCGTGATTGCGTTTTGTAGCTTTCTTTTTCAGCAAGGGAAATTTATCTTTTTGATCACCTTTTGCTCGCACAGATTTTGTTTTAACTGGCTATTCATATTAAACTTATCAATAGCTTTTATAACTAGTGGTAAAAGCAATCGTGCCATTCTTTGCTCATGTGGCGTTGGTGGATTAACTGCGCTTGACTTAGGCCGCTGGATAACGTTCATATAGGGTTATTCAGGAGATTAGGAAACTGTAACAATCATTAAAAAATAGCTGTTGTTTCTCCACTTTGCTATCCCATTATGATGTTATTTCTTGATCCTCTTTTTTTCTAATTTTTTGCATGAATACCGATCAATAGCATGGTCAGGCTTACGGTTCCTGACCCATAGATCCCTTGTTTAGATGTTCGATTTTCTTCGGCATTCAACCTGTCTTGATCATCATCCAGGCGTAACCGAATGGATTGCTTTTTTGTCTGACGAAGCCAGGATTTTTGATAAGAAGGTACTTGGTGAATGTTGAGTTTTTTTATTTAACTCTATCTTGATAGTTGCTTGATCATTAGACTTTAGTTGTAGTATATAGCTACAGTTATGCTTGATTGTTATGTTTTTTGCACTACTGTGATTAATGTATCTATGCGCATCAGTGCATACATCTGATTGGTATCATCTAAACAAGGAATCCAACCATTTTGACCCTCTTTGATTTCAAACTTGAGACCGTGATCCCTTTTTAGAAGAGATGTGGGTAGTACAATTGCTTGAAAGGTGGTGTGATTATAATAGAAAGTAAAGTAATGAAAAGTCAGATTTGTGTTCTCTTTGCCTACTAAGTTAATCACTTTATGCTCATATTTAGGTTGAGATAGAATCCCTGCTTTTGGTGTGACTAAGCTACTTATAATCCCACCAAGACGCTGCAGTGTACTTGAATTTGCTTTTCTTCAGGCTTTGAATACTGCATAAAAGCTTCAGGACTGGTTGTGTTCTTCTGAAAGAATACATTATGGGTTTGAATGGCCTCTTTGCTATCATTATTGTCTAAGATATCATTCATCCAGTGGTCTAGATCCTTAGCTCGAAAAGAGTGTGAATTATAAAAGCTTCTTCGGAATAAATGGCTTTCTATAGCAAATAGTGATTAATCGGCACGCTGTCAAACAGGATTAATGACTGCTTGAAAATCTTTGCTTGCTACCCAACCATAAGGCGATGCAGTAGGTTCATAGCGCTGACATTTGATAGTGTCTTGCTCAGTAAAGTGGGTAAGATAGAAAATACCCTGTTGATCAGTACTAGAAGTCACTTGCTGTTTTGTAGCAGTATAAGTACTAAATCCAAAAAAGCGGGGGCGCTTTAATAGCGTACCGTATTCTTGACTCTTTAGCTCTTGTCGACTGCTGGTAATTGCCTCTTCAGCTATGAGGAGTTTTTTTGGCACAATTGCACAATTAGCTTCATCAAGTTGATCTCTTTATTCTGAGCAGGCTCGAAGAGATTTTTTTGTATCAGTTGTTTCCTTTGGTTTTTTTAATTTTTTTATCGATTGCATGTAGTAACTACAATCCATGCCGTATCCATCAGCTAATAATAGTAGGGAAATTAGCTTTTTTTAGCTTCTTTGAAGTACGCTAGTTCGAAATAATAAGCATACTGATAAGTTTGGATATCTACCAATGTCCACAATAATAACCCTTTGATTATTTTTATTTTTTCTTCTCTCATGCTAACATGGGCATGACGCTTGTCAGAGTATTTAATGAAAAAAGGTTAAGGCTTCCTTGAGTCTTTTGATATCCCAAGCTCATATGATCATAGGTGATTGATTTGCTCACTATTTTTTTGACTGAAAGCAGTGGATTTCCATCCATAGCTTTGCCTATTGGTGGGTGATTATCAGAAGAGTTGACTATGATATACAAGACATGACTTGCGATATCTTTGCTTTTTGACAATTAAACAGCACATCCAAGTAAGCAATTGCTCCAAAAAAAGCTGATACTTTGGATTGAGCATGGTGAAACAATTTCATGAATTAGGCCTAACAAGTAAAAATCTTGTTATAATTTAACACTTCTTTTTGCTTGATAAAGGTAGCATGTAAATTCATTGCCTTGCTCTTTGTAGCCAAGTAGGCTGATGATTGCTCAAGAGTAGGATAATAATATCAGCCTGATAAGCAATGTTAGTCTTAAGGAGTCGTAAAAAATGAGGGATTTCCATAGGATTAACACTGCTGAAAGAGCTGCTTAGGTTAAGAGTGCGTTCGAGTCAAGCTATAATTTGTACTACGAACATGGAGACAAGCGTACAATAAAAGAAGACTATCTTAAGCCATTTTTTGTTTTTTACCAATAAAGACAAAATTGTTAAAGTAATCAGCGCAGGGTAGATAATTTGCAAAGTTGGGATAAGTAGCTTAGTAATACCGCTAAAACCAAGACAAGAAAATAGATAGGCTACTAAATTGACTGTCAAAAGTACGAGGGTCGTGTGATTGCGAATCATTGGGAGTAAGTCAACAAGGTATTGAGTATAGATCTTACCAAGAGCTACTGTTGTGGTCAGGCAAGATAGTATAATAATGATTGCAATGAGCACACCTCCACGCTTGCCTATGATGTAGCGAGCCAGTACAGGTAGTAGCTGTGCGGGTGGAAGTGTACCTACAGCATGGCTATAGGAAGCCCCTAAGTAGGTAAGTCCTAGATAAACAAGTGCCAACAGGGTAATTCCTATTAGACCAGCTCGCATGATATATTGTTCTTTACTCCACTTTTCCCTTGTTGTAGAAGAGAGGGTTATTTCTTTGAATAGTAAGACAGTCACAAAAAATGAGGCCACGAGATCCATGGTATTGTAGCCCTTGATAAAACCAGTTTGGAAGGATTTTTGGGGTGTAGCAACTACTGCTAATGACTCACTCGGGAGGGCACGCATTCCCCAAGCTAGCAGGATAACAATAAAGAATAAAAGTGTAGGTGTCAACCATTTACCTACTATTTGAAACATGATCTTTCCTCTGATAGAGAATAGGAAAGCCAAAGCAGTAAACAGCAAGTTGAATAGGCCAATAGGGACTCGATTATTGATGACCCTAAACCCTTCATAAGCAACTGTAATACAGCGAGCCATCACGCCAAAAGAACCTAGTAAAGAGAGTGTAACCAGTGGGATCCCTGTCTGTGCTATTTTACCAACCTGACCAAAAAATTTATGGTAGCTGCCCTGATACAATGTCATTGCATAAAGGCCCAAGTAGGGTAGTAAGACCCCTGTTGTTAAGAACCCTAGGTAACCCCAATACCAGTTCTGAACAGCATGAATTCCTACTTGAATAGGATAAATAAGGTTCCCAGAGCCAAAGAACATGGCAAATAGGGATAGTCCGTAGAGTAAAGATTTTTTGAGCATATGAACTAATTGTTAGTGAGTGAGCTTGCTTAGCCAATGAGTCAGCATGGATGGTCAGTGATACATAAAAAAGCAGTGATTGGGTCAGTTTGCTAAGCTATGATGATATATATGATTGTAGATTAAACACTACAAAAAAAGGTAGATTTTTTGAGGTTCATCATGCCACAATAATACCTATTTTTTACAAAAAAATTATATTTTACTTATTTGATGGCTCTTAACAACATGATTGTTAAGTTATTCTTCTGCTGATCAAGTTAAGAATAGCAGCTGTACGAAACAATGATCTTCGTCTTTTTCTAAAAGATTGCGTAGTAATCAACTTGAAAAATAATCCTATTTAATCATTAATATGACCACGTTTCACCTGCATCACTCCTTCTATTTTTTTGATATCACTCATAAGGCGAGAGAGTTCATTTGCATTTTGAACATATAAAACAATAGTTCCACTTGTATTTTCAGATTCATCATCTTTAGTAAGCGTAAAGGCTATGATGTCATATTTCTGTATAGCATGCAAGACTTTTTTCTTCGTCTCTTGGTTTAAAAGTGCTGTAAAGTCAATGCTTCTTTTAAAAGTATAATCAGTATGTTGCCAGCTAACACTAATAATATTATTCGCATTTTGAGCGGGTATATTGGCTGCTTTTTGGCAATCTGCGCGATGTACTTCTATGATAGACTTGGCTGGAATAGTAGCTGCTAGAAGCTCATCTCCTGCTACGGGAGCACAGCATGAAGATAATTCATAAATATCACTTTTAGTACCCCGCAAAAATAAATGATTTTGCGGGTCACTACCTTTCTTTTGACGGGCTAGCAAGTTTAGTTTCTGCTGGATGAAGTCATCCAGCAGGGAAATGGGTATTGAGTTATCCCCTATTTTATAATAAACATCATCAATTGAGGTTTCCTTAAAAAAGTATTTGATCTCCTTTTCTATAGCATCAGATAGCTTAAAATCATGTTTTTTAAGTATTTTTTCAATTTTTCTTTTCCCCATGTCTTTTTGTTTTTTGCCGAATTCACTAAAGACTTGTTTCCATATTTTACGTGTTTTGGGGGTATTAGTAAGTAGCCTCCATTCAGGCTTCAGTTTTTGGGATAGATTGACTACAATAGCATTGACTTGCTGACCATTGGTCAAGACATAATCTTTGGTATGCTTTTCTCCATCTACTATAGCATAAGTACAGTAAGCTCCTTTTTCGTGCATCGTTTCGATAGCAAAGTCAAAAATAGTAGCATCTCTAGGAAGAAATATGCGACTTCCTACACCAGTGAAGATGCACATATCTTTCTCATAGAGTGCTAACTGAGCATCACGAACTGCCTGAGAAACATCTACATCTTGTTTAGCCAAATCTCCCATTTGCTGCATCAGTTGCTGATAGTTAACGTTCTCTCCTAGAGGATTATGGCTACTTTTTTTATATTTCCAGTCTTTATATTTCCAGTGGGCAGCAATCCCTTGTGTAGCAACTTTGTGCATTCTTTCACTCCTAATTTGTATTTCTACCCATTCTCCTTTTTTGCTCATAGCCGTAATATGGAGAGATTCATACCCATTAGAACGAGGTGTACTAAGCCAGTCACGTGTTCTTTTTGGATTAATGTGATATAGTTTAGTAATTATACTATAGACCTCCCAGCATTTTTTAACTTCTTCAGCTTTGCTATAGTCTAGAATAATGCGCAGTCCACATATATCATGAATTTGATCAAAACCAGCCTGCTTTTTCAACATTTTAGAATAGATAGAATAAATAGACTTTAAGCGAGTTTCCATTCTATATTTGATTCCTTGATGATCTAGTTCTCTAATAATAGGCACAGAAAAGTTCTTGATAGTTTTTGATCTTCCTCTCTTTTGAATTTGGATATTTTTGACTACCATTTTGTAAGCTTCAGGCTCCACATACTTCAAGTAAAGTGTTTCAAGGGTAGATTTTACATTAGCTAGGCCTAGTCTGTGTGCTAAAGGGGCATAAAATTCTTTGGTTTCATGTGCTATTTTCAGCTGTTTTTCTTTTGATAAGAAATGCAATGAACGCATATTGTCCAGTCTGTCTGCTATTTTGATAGCACAGATACGCATGTCTTTGGAAAAATAACTAAACAGTTTTTGAAAATTAATAGCCTGCATAGAAGTAGTAGGAGCATGTTCTTCACTAGGTTCTTTGATTTTAGTCAAAGCATCTAAAATTAAAGTTACTTTATCGCCAAATCGTTCTTTTATTTCTGCCAGCGTAACGGGGGTATCTTCTACTACATCGTGCAATAAAGCGCATACTATAGTTTCAACGTTGGTAATACCCATTTCTTCTACTAAGATCAATGCGACATTGAGAGGATGAATGATATAAGGATCACCTGATCGTCTTCTGATGTGTGCATGCTGCTCATAGCTCATTTGAAAAGCAGCATTTAGATCATTTTTTTGCGTTTCGTTTGGGGCATTAACAAGTTGGCAAAGTTTTTTGTAAAGCCTCCTAATCAATCTTTTTTCTTGATCACTAATCAGTAAAGAGGATTTGAGATTCTTTGTAGTCATTTTTTTAGCTTACTGTTAATTATCATAAGGGCTCAAAAAATAGTTATAAGATTATTGAACTTTTTTCCTAATGATTGACACATTCAGCTATTTGCTTGATTTAAGTAATGAACATAAAATTACCAAATACACTTCATTCTTCCAATCTTTATAAGAGAAATATTAATTTGCGACTCTATTGCTATCTTAGATTATGTATAATCAGTTTATTCAATCACTTGCTGAAGTAACAACAAAAAGTGATGCTATTCTAGTAGCAGTAAGTGGAGGTATTGACTCTTCTGTGTTAGTTGACTTATTCCGGCAGTCTGATTATGTATTTGCTATAGCACATGTCAACTTTGGCTTGAGAGGACGAGAATCCTATCAGGATGAACAACTGGTTAGGTCAATGGCAAAGCAATGCCTGGTACCCTGTTTTGTCAAGCAACTAGATGCAGTAGGTTATGCTCGCAAATATCATGTTTCTATACAAATGGCAGCACGTGAATTACGGTACAGCTGGTTTGAACAATTGCGACAAGAGCTTGGTATGCAATATGTAGCAATTGCTCATCATCAGGGAGATAACTTAGAAACTTTTCTACGTCATATTATTAAGGGGACAGGTATTGCAGGATTGAAAGGAATGCAAAGTAAGCAAGCTAATGTGATCAGACCCTTGCTATTTGCTACTAAACGTGCTATTCAGGCATATGCTACTGAACATGGTGTTCGATGGCAGGAGGATTCGTCCAATAGAAAGAATGATTATGAGCGTAACCAAATACGCAATTGGATAGTGCCTCAACTAGAAAAGCTCAACTCTAACCTGCTGTCTACCTTTACAAGAACAGTGAGTAGGCTTAGTCAAGTCAATGATATTTTTGAGGAGTTTTCTAATCAAAAAAAAAGATTCTATTGGCAAGAAAAAGAAAGCTCTGTTCATATTGCTACAGAGAAATTACTTACAAAACAATATGCTTCTGTATTGCTTTACCATTGGTTATCTTCTTTTGGATTTAGCTATGATCCCTTGGGAAAATGGGTAGCAAGACCTCCGGAAACAGGCAAGCGACTATTATCCCCTACCCATACATTGACTGTTGAAAGAAAGTATTGGCTACTGAAAGCTAATGGGACAGCTCAGGTAGCAGATAGCTGTTTGATCAATACGGATACAAGAGTAGTTGATATGCCTCTAGTCAAGCTAACCATAACAAAAGAGATGCACACGCCTTACCTATCTTTACGAGAACCTCCTCAAGTAGCATTGGTGGATTATAATAAGCTTAGTTTTCCTCTTACACTTCGTGCGTGGCAGATAGGAGATGTTTTTCATCCGTTTGGTATGCGGGGACACCAACAAAAGATTAGCGATTTTCTTACCAAGAGTAAGTGTCCTACTCTTAAGCGATCCAGTATTTATGTGCTTACTTCAGGTGGTCAAATTGTGTGGGTAGTGGGTTACCGAATTGGTGATCATTTTAAAGTGACTCCCCAAACAAAAACTATTTATCGCTTATCTTGTACTACCTGTTCTTCTAGCTGACCTAGCTGCTGCAGAAAAGACAGTCTTCATCATCTATCTTACAAGAAGCATTGGCAACAGTATTAAGAGGTAATGTATTGCTTGTTGGACTAGTAAGTGTAGCACTCTCTTCTGCCTTAGGTGCTGGTGTTTCTACTGTGAATTTGATAGCATCAGCTGCGCTTTTGGTACGTAGGTAGTACATGCCTGTCTTGAGTCCAGCTTTCCATCCATAAAAATGCATAGAAGTCAATTTACTGAATGTCGCATTATCAATGTGAATATTTAAGCTTTGACTTTGATCAATATAAGCTCCTCGATCAGCAGCCATGTCGATGATATCTTTTTGTGATATTTCCCATACCGTTCGATAACGTTCTTTCAAGTCGTCAGGGATGCCTTCAATATGCTGAATAGAACCATTAGCACCAATGAGCTCATTTTTCATTCTATGATTCCATAGCCCCAAATCAATCAGTTCTTTGAGTAGGTACTTATTGACGACAATAAACTCGCCAGAAAGTACTCGACGTAAATAAATATTAGAGGTATAAGGTTCGAAGCACTCATTATTACCCAATATTTGAGAAGTAGATGCAGTTGGCATAGGAGAAACAAGAAGCGAGTTGCGAAGACCATGCTTTTTGATTGCTTTTTTGAGTGCTTGCCAATTCCATCTATCCGAAGGTTTTACCCCCCACATATCAAACTGTAACACGCCTTGACTAGCAGGTGATCCTGAATAAGTTTCGTAGGGTTCCTTTTCTTGGGCTAGCTGATTGGAGGCTGTGAGTGCCCCAAAGTAAATGGTCTCAAATATCTCTCGGTTGAGTTTTTTAGCTGCTTCGCTTGTAAACGACAGCTTGAGTAGGTGGAAGACGTCAGCTAGTCCTTGTACACCAATCCCAACAGGCCGATGTCTAAGGTTAGACTTTTTCGCTTCGGGAACAGGATAGTAGTTAACATCAATTACTTTGTTCAAGTTTCTTGTAATCACTTGGGTTACTTCTTTCAGCCTATTGAAGCTAAACTTCTTCTTATTGATATCGACAAACTTAGGGAGAGATATAGAGGCCAAGTTACAAACAGCTACTTCATCGGGTGCTGTGTACTCTATGATTTCAGTACATAGATTGCTAGAGCGAATAGTGCCTAAGTTTTTTTGGTTGGATTTTTCATTAGCATGATCTTTATAGAGCATATAGGGAGTGCCTGTCTCAATTTGTGCTTTGAGTATTGCAAACCACAGTTTTTGTGCTTTGATGGTTTTAGCTTGCTTGCCTTGCTTTTCATAGGTTGTGTAGAGTTTTTCAAACTGTTCTCCATAAACATCAGCTAGTCCTGGTGTTTCGTGAGGGCAGAATAATGACCACTCGCCATCTTCTTCAACACGTTTCATGAAGAGATTGGGAATCCAAAGAGCGTAAAATAGGTCACGCGCCCTAAGCTCCTCCTTGCCATGATTTTTTTTGAGATCGAGAAAATCAAATATATCTGGATGCCAAGGCTCTAAATAAATAGCAAAGGCTCCCTTTCTACGGCCTCCTCCTTGGTCTACATAGCGTGCTGTCATATCAAAGTTGCGCAGCATAGGCACAATGCCATTAGAGTTTCCATTAGTACCACTGATATAGGAGCCTGATGCTCTTATCTTATGAATGCTCAACCCTATACCACCAGCACACTGTGATATTTGTGCACACTGCTTCAAGGTATCATAGATACCTGCTATGCTATCCTCTTTCATAGTCAGCAAAAAACAGGAAGATAGCTGTGGTTTGATAGTACCAGAGTTAAAGAGAGTAGGAGTAGCATGCGTAAACCATTTTTCTGACATAAGATGATAGGTTTCTATCGCCTTCTCTATATCTTCGCGGTGTATGCCAATAGCTACTCGCATGAACATATGCTGTGGCCTTTCTACTACTTGACTATCCAAGCGCATCAAGTAGGAGCGTTCTAAGGTCTTAAAACCAAAAAAGTCATAGTTGTAATCTCGGTCATAAATAATCGTAGAATCTAGTAGTGAGGCATTCTTTTTGATAATACCGTAAACAGTAGGATCAATCATGCCCGACTTTTTTTGATTCAGAGTATTAACATAGCTATAAAGTCGCTTCATAGTATTGGAAAAAGACTTGCTTGTCTTTTTATGTAAATTAGAAACAGCAATACGGCCTGCCAGTGTGTTGTAATCTGGATGTAGGGTAGCCATGGAAGCAGATGTTTCTGCCGCTAGATTATCTATTTCTTCTGTTATGACACCATCATAAAGGCCCGCTATTACTTTTTGAGCAATATCGACGGGGGATATATGATGGCTGGATAGGTTGTAACAAAGCTTAGTGATACGTGATGTGATCTTATCAAACTTTACAGATTCTCTACGACCGCTTCTCTTGACTACGTACATGGACATAATAAGGGGTAATGAATAGGTGTTTTTTTAGCAATAACATGTAATCATATTTACATTGACTTGTTTTGATAGCTATACCGTGCTAGAAGTCTTCATCAAGAGAGAATTTTGGTTTCGCTTCTTGGATGCTTTCTTTATGCTTCATAACGCCCGATTTCTGATACTCTGCTACTCTTTTCTCAAAGAAGTTGGTTTTTCCTTGCAAAGAGATCATGTCCATAAATGGGAAAGGATTAGTAGCATTATACAGTTTTGGGCAACCTAGCTGCACTAAGAGGCGATCTGTAACAAACTCCATGTATTGATCCATGAGCTTTGCATTCATCCCAATTAGATTGACAGGTAGTGCATCGGCTATGAACTTTTTTTCAGCAAACAGACCGCTTTTCACAATTTCAGTAACACGCTTTACTGGTAGTTTGTTTTTAATATGTTTTCTATAAAGCAAGCAGGCAAAATCGGTATGAAGCCCTTCGTCGCGTGATATAAGCTCATTGGAAAAAGTAAGACCTGGCATCAAACCACGTTTTTTCAGCCAAAAGATAGCACAAAAACTTGCAGAGAAAAAGATGCCTTCTACTACTGCAAAAGCAATGAGTAGCTCAACGAAATTTTGGTTGCTTTCGATCCATCGAATTGCCCACTCTGCTTTTTCTTTAACAGCAGGAATTGTTTCAATAGCATTAAAAAGTCGATCTTTTTCTTGAGGATCTTTGATATAGGTATCAATGAGGAGGGAGTAAGTTTCTGAGTGAATGTTCTCTATGGCAATCTGAAAACCATAGAAAGATCGTGCTTCTGGGATCTGTATCATAGCAGCAATGTTTGTAATGAGATTTTCATTGACGATCCCATCACTAGCAGCGAAAAATGCTAATACATGGGATATAAAAGATTGTTCATCTTTGTTCAATTTCTCCCAGTCTTTGATGTCTTGTTGTAGATCTATTTCTTCGGCTGTCCAGAAACTAGCTTCTGCTTTTTTATAAAACTCCCAGATATCTGCATATTGAATAGGAAAAATCACAAACCTTTTCGTGTTTTCTTGGAGGATAGGTTCTTGCTGTTGAGAGAATTGCCTTGTCATAAGTGGATTGATTTGAATATAAATAGCTATTGCTTTTTTATTTTTTGTAGCAAGTAGCAGGGCAAATCTAGGCAACCAATAGCAAAGTGGCAAGCAGTTTTTCAGGAAAAAAATCACACAAAAATAGTAATCAAAATAATAAGAAGTAGCTAAAGCACTAGAGGGCATATAATAAGCATACGAAGCGACTTTTTTTCTATCTAATAAAGTTGTGTGTAGGAGTTTTTGATGTTACTTATGTATATTATTAGAATATCTTGCCAATACAACCCAGCTTTAAAAGTAGTCATTTTTGTTGAAAAATAGCGTATGGCAAAAAATCATTTTTGTATTTATATTTTTTAATAATGGTATAGTGCCAAAGTATCGATCGTTTTATGGTGCAGTCAGAAGTAAAGACGCTTTTATTTAAAAAAATTCCATGTGAGTTCTAGAGAAGGTTTTTCGTTCATGCCCATAAGCAAAAAAACGTAAAATTCACCGCTTTTGGGTACTTTTTTTCATTTTATTTTCGGGAATTTTTACAATTTTTATCAGCTATTCTTAGCTAGAAAAATGTTAATAGAGTCGCTTATACAGCTATTTTTTAATAATATCTACAGTTCCGTATTCTACTGACTGACCCTTTTATGTGGTTGATGATGTCTGAAAAACTAGGATTGACATGTCTCTACTTCATGCAAACCTCCAAGCATTAAAACTAATATACCTATAACTACCCTGACCGTCTATATCTAGTCTTAGACTGAAACTCCCACGTGATTAAACGTGTTCTGTAGTAGGAGTAGAACGGTTACTTCTATCAGCTTGTCTAGAATACATAGATCTTGGCAATTATCGTCTCCAATCAATGTTTGGCATCCTGGGCAGCGAATCTAACGAGTTTCCCCATCTCTTGCTGTAAATCCGATGTCGATGGAACTTGCGTAGTCCAAATCTATCTCTACATAAGGGTGCCTATATAAACATACTGTCTTGATCCAGCATATTTCGTGTTGTAGTAGTAAGGACAAGTAGAGTTGTCACACTTACCCCTCTATATTAATTCCTAAAGCTAGTCGATTGTGCCGAGCTAGGTTTGAATCAATTATATGAGACGCAAAACTGAGCAAGTCACTATAATTATTAACTCGATCCAAGGCTTTTAGCGAGAGGCCCATCTGCTTATTTTTCTCTATGATATTATCTAGGTTAGGATGTTGTAAGACAAGCCATACAGTTACCACATCTCCTGCCTGCGCTACCACCTTAAGCAGGTTTTATGTGTGACTATATTAGGGTTATTCATATCTCAAGATTGGTACAATATATTCTCAATTTCCTCAGCGCTAAGATGTTGAATAGCTAAATAAGCGATGCTTATACCGAAGATTGATATTACGAGGTACCCTATAGTCAGTGATATATCTTGCGTGCTGTGTTGGGTCAAAAATTGATCATGATTATTACTCTTGAGCTACCTCCATAAAAAGAGAACAACCATAATAGCTACAGAGATTATACTTACTACTAGGCATACGAATAGTTTGGTATTATTATTGCTCACCTGCTTTATTCTTGCTAGCTGTTGATATCGTCTTAATTTGGATAACCCTTTCGGGTAGTCGATTTAAAATCGATCATTATCTACATCATTGCTTTGTGAGAAGGAGATTATGCAAGATGGTAAAAGGCATATTAAAGCAAGCAGTAACCATGAATATGCTAAACGAGAGTGCATAATAAGCAAAGATATTAAATTAATTTATGTTGCAATTTTAGAGCCTAAGTACCTTGCTTGACGCAAGATAATTATTATTTTTGGTCTCTTTTTTACTTAATAGCAATGCCCTCTACTGTTAGTATACAACTCTACCAACCGAACAAGAGATTATACTATGATACCTATCAAACGTCTTTAGGAACTGTCTTGCTAGTAGGAAATGAAGAGGCTATTGTCGCACTTCATTTTCTAGAAAGTAGCGTCAACAAGCATTTAGATGTGATCGAGCAAAGACTAGAGAGGTATCCCTTGTGTGATCCAGCTATCATGCAAACACATTGGCAAAAAATCATCCATCAAAAGAGTTATCAGCTAGCTTTACAGGGTACTCACTTTCAGCAAAAAGTATGGGAAAAATTACTCACGATTCCAGCAGGTACCCGTTGTTCCTATCAAAGATTGGCCTCACTGCTCGGAACACCAAAAAGCACAAGGGCGGTGGCCAATGCGATTGGTCGCAATAACATCGCCTACTGTATACCTTGTCATCGGATAGTCCGAAGTGACGGTAGCTTGGGGGGGTACCGATGGCGAATCACGATCAAAGAGAAGCTACTGATAGCTGAAACCAGCAATTGTACTTCTTCATTGTGGGAGTGTCATGTCAACTCTGTCCAAGGTTTCAATTCCAAGGTAAATCAAGAGCATTTTAGATCTAAATTGGGCCTCTATTAGTTATTAACTACGTCAATAATATCTTTAAGGATTACAGATTAAGCTTTAATCGTATGAGTGTGTAAAAGGTTTCTGAGCTCTTCTTTGAAAATAGGAGATATCTTCATTGCTCTTATTTTATATTCAATCGAAATATACTCTTTATCCAAAGTTAAATTTTTCTGTTTGTTATGATACTCTAATGAGTGATATCCGCTGCTTCTTTGAATCATGCCAGTAGTGAAATCTACCTTTGGTTATTCTTGATATTCGAGATCTGCTAATAGCCTGCTAAGATAGGGTAATCGCTTGTTATTTTTTCTCAACTTATGTATGTACGCTACCCACTTCCGATTTACTTATGTCGATCATGTGCTCTTAAGGTTTTTGCAGGAAGCCTATTATCAATGCCTTACTATAACCAAGGCCTAAGTTTTCTTCTTTTATTGTGACCTAAAATAGTTACTGATAAAATATCATTATTCATTCAACAATGTTTTTCTTGCTATTATTAATAGCAATTATTATATTTGTCATAATTGAATTCTATTGCCATCTATCTGTGAGCCTCAAAAATTATATTTTTACTGTTTTGATCATGGAAATAACGTTGACGCAAGTTTCCTTACTAATTTTTCTTCTTGCTAACCTAATCGTTGCTCTCTATTCTACTCGTCGTATTGCGACTATGAAGGAGTATGTCAAGGCGAACAAAGAACTAGGGAGAGGGGCCCTTATTGCTACACTCGCAGCTACACTTTTAGATGCAGATAATATAGGTCTTAGAGTGGGCTATGAGATAGGACTTTTAAGTATGCGCAATCCTATTTTATTAGCTCTTGCAGCTCTTCTCTTGGGTAGGCATATTTTTCCAAAGATCACTCAGTTTACCAATGAGTATACAATAGCAGAATTGATGAATACGTTTTTCGGCTCTTTTGCTCGCTATTTTACAGTGGCTGTTTCGTCTTTTTTTTGCCTATTAGTACTTGTTACGCAGCTAGTAGCATGGGGCAATATAAGCTCTATTATAGGTATGTCTCCTACTGTTGCAATCATTTTGATGGGATTATTCGTAACACTCTATACTCTATTTGGGGGCGTGAGGGCAGTAGCGAGAACAGATATACTGCAAATGATTGTGATTCTTGTCTGCTCTATATTTTTCTTTCTAATCATTTTTTATCAAAATGGGGGGATACGCTCTATACTATCTGCTGTTCCAAACAATACTAAATATGACTCTTTATTAACTTATCCTAATATAGGTGGATGGTTATGGTCTGCTTTCTTCTACTCTTTTTTTCCTACACTTATTATATCTCCTCCTATAGTTCAGCGTTTACTAATGACTAAGAAAAAAAGAGATGTTGCAAGTATGTTTACTTACTTTGCATTCTTTTATATTCTATTTCGCTTTTTAATGCTGATTGTAAGTTTGAGTCGGTTTTCTACTCCTGCTAGTCCTGATTCTATCAGACATACTCCAATTGGAGAAGTAGTTAGGCTACTTTGTGCTAGTCCGATTTGTCAATTGCTTTTTCTGCTTATTGTTTGTGCGATTATTATGTCTACTATGGACTCTTTTCTGAATTCACTAAGCATTATGTTGGTCAATGATACTATTAAGCCAAACAGTGAAGCCGATAATAAGCAGCAAGTGGTATATATTAAACTAATATCTTTTTTTGTTGGTCTACTAACAGTGACTATTGCTTTAACCTATAAGAAAATTTACTTTCTTAGTCTATTTAGATATGGAGCTATAGCTCTATCAAGTATAGCTATTCCCTTTCTATTTACTCTTGGAGGACTAAAGGGCAGTAAAAAGTCTTTTTTAGCTCATATAATTACTTTTTGGTTGAGTATTCTCATTCCATTTTTTCTTGTTAAGATAGGTAATATCACTTTCTTTAATCTAGTAGCGATTATAGCTAATTATACTATACACAGCAGTGTTTTTGATGTTTACACTAATACAATTATACTTAAGGCCCTTTGGTACATAGCAATCATCACAAGTACGATCGCTTTTTTGACTACTCACTACTTAGAGCATGGTGGCTTTCTGATTGTCAAGAGAGTACGTAATATATGGGTGCCTGTGCGGTTATTGACAATCAAGCCATTTTTTAGGTGGTTGTTACATCCTGTTCGATGGGCCAATGAAAAGGTTGCGAAGGTTGGTGATCGCTCCTTTTTCTTTTCTTTCTTTGTGATCTGCTACTATATGGTTCCCTACTGGGCTGAGCCATCAGCTACTTCCCTGAACTACTGGGGTCTTTACTTGCTTCGCGTATTTGCTGTTATCATTGCCTGTGGCGGCTTTGTAGGCAAGAAAATGTGGGCGAATCCACTGCAACCTTTCTTTAACTTCTACTACCAGTGGTCGATATTCTTGTGTATTACCTGTGTTACAACCATCACAACTATCTCAGATCTTAATAATCCAGTCACTCCTTTCTATATTCTTGTCGGAGTGGTTGCCGCTGGGTTTTTTGTGGATTGGGGTAGTTTTTGGCTTTTTCAGAGTTTAGCCCTCTTCATCTCTCTATCCCTACACAAAGCAATCACAGGAAGATGGATGATTCTTATTCAAAATGACTATGTTTTACCTGTTTTAGGTTCTATTGCTTTCTCTTTAACTATGGTATATCTTATTAAGCACTTGCGAGATGATACTTCCGATGCAAGAAAGCTAGCTAAAAAACTGGAAGAAGAGAAGCAAAACATACTAGTATCTATTACTGATAGCGCTGATCAGCTGTCCCAAGTGATTGGCAAAGATAGCATCATGATGAAGGAGATGCAGAAGAATCTTGATGTTCTAAAATTGAAGTTAGGTGATGCTGAGGAGGTGAAAGCTATTAATAATGCCATGCAATACTTCTATGAGAAGAGCGAGGACTCTAAAAGGCATTTGCGCATGGCTGTTCGGGAGATCAAACTAAATGATCTATTCGATGATGCGTGGTATGACCTCGATGCAAAAGGGTTGAATCCAAGCGAAAATTATGTCCAAATAGAACATAATAACCACTCTGATTCCATTTTCGGCGATTTGTACTATCTCAAAAGTCTTCTGGTCCATGGTACAGCATATGGCATGGATAGTAGTGAAAACAAGAGAGCTAGACTAGTTGTAGATGATGTCTATATTCAGTATGAATTGCCAAAGATCTACAAGAATGATCCTAAAAAAGCGATTAGAATCATCATTACCAATGATCCTGATATTTCTCTAGAAAAGGAAGTGTATACTCCCTATGAGAGTGATACAGCAAGGGAAAAACTTGTTCCCAAAGAGCTAAAAAATAATATTAGGATTGTGAAAGCTCACTTTGGCTTCTTAAATTTTAACAAGTCAAGAAGCTATACTACGCAAACCTATGTTTTGCCACTTAATCTTAAGACAATACGTCCTAAGATCGAATATTTTGCCTATGATGATCTATTTGATGAGGTACGAATCGACTCTCCACAAGATCAAATGTTTCTTGCTAAAGTGGCCAAAAAAGGTATGCAAGCTGAGAAGATCCAACTAGCTATGCAGGTAGCCAAACATTATCACTTCAATCAATTTCGTAATTCCGGAGAGCCTTATTACCTCCATCCACTGGCTGTCGCTACTATCTTGCTCGAATGCACAGATGATGAAGCTGTTATTGCTGCCGCTCTCTTGCATGATACCATAGAGGATACGCCTTATGAAGTAAGTCAGATGAAGACGATGTTTGGCGATCGGGTTAGTCGCATTGTCCAAGAAGTTAGCCATCTCTATAGCAAAGATGAGCGACCAAAAATTAAGCTAGAGAAAAAAGAGACTTTAGATGAGCTCATCAAGCATGGCAACCTAGATTCGCTACTTGTAAAGCTAGCTGATCGTCTCCATAACATGCGTACAATTCATGGGAAGCGAGATCCTAAGAAGAGAAAAAAAGTAGCGGAAGAGACAATCAAAGTTTTTCTTCCGATTGCTCGCAGACTAGGGTATGATGATATTGAAAAAGAGCTGAAAGAGCTGTGTGAAAAAATATCTTAGCATCTACTTTTTTCTGATATATGTTAGAATATTCATAATCAATAAAGTGACTGAGCATGTAATAACAGCAAAGCAGACATACCAGTCAAAGAGGTATTTACCTGTTTTAATTTGCATCAAATAGGCACAAATCGGAATAAAAGGCATCAGGATAGCTACAACGAGAGAGCCAAGGGCAGCAATACCTTTTTGATAAAGAATCAATGGAATAATCATCATTAAGCATGATGCTAAAAAAAAGCTTTTGGCAGCACTCCAATTGATAGGAGCGAAACTACCTTTGATCCAAGCTAAGATTCCAGTCAGAAAAATCAAAAGCATAAATCTGAAAGTCAATACCTCTTTAGGTCTGATACCAGAACGCGTCAGTCTTTCCGAGAAAATACCATTAAAAGCACTAGCCAGCCCGTCAGTAAGACTTAGTAGAACCCCTATGTAGAAAGTAGTTGCAGGTACGGTACCCGCCAAAAGACGAATATTTTCTCTAATAATAAGACCTATGCTGCAGATAACAGCTAGTATGGCAATCAATACAGGATAGTTGCTTCGATAATCTTTTGGCTTTGTTACTAGTAAAAAATTAAAAATGGGTATAGAGCCTGCATTGATACAAAGCATAGTAGCAGGGTCCACATAGTCTAAAGCTAGGATCGCTGTAAGCCATCCAATGCCTGAAGACAGATTTAAGCCTATTACAGAGAAGAGATTCTTTTTTATTCTGTGATAGACATTACTGATATGGGCACTATTAATAAGATGAAAAAAGATGGTGCCAATCAAAGAAGAGAAGAAAAGTGTAACAATTTTGCTATATCCTTCACTGACTAGAACAACAAAGATGAAAGAATAAGCACTAAAAAGAATATAGATGCTTATATATAGATAACCGAGCATAGATGGTGGTTTTTGATTGATATTAATATACAAAATTTACTTGGAATTGCATATTTTGAACTACATTCAATAAAAATTTTCTTTTTTAACGTGTTTTATGCGCCAAAAAACTATGGGTTTCAGCTTTTATAAGGAATTTTTCTTACGGTTTTTTTTGAAAAAAGTGAACTTCCATACAAGGTTATTCACTTACAAGCCTCATTTAAACACTAAAAAGACACTTTTTTGGTGTGGAGAGTGAGTGCGATGAATAAAAAGGTAGTGAATATTTGCCTGGGACAGCAATAGGTGGTTAGTATGCGTGTTATAGCTTCATAGAACTACCGATACTCAATGATAATGTATTTAGGATGCGCTTTTCGTGAGTAGTTCACTTATTTTTTGTGCGCTGATACATCAAAATGTTCATCCCACAAATCGTCAAAGAACAGATTAAGATGATGACAAAAAGAAATGAGCTAAAGGGCTGATTTCCTCTATATACTCTTATGAAATAGGCGAAAACAGGTGTAAAAGGTACTAACGTAGAGACAACCATAAAGCCTAGTAAATCTAGGGATTTTTGGTAGAGAAAACAGGTCAAAATACCAGCCATACAACCTGATAATAATGCTGGTTTTATATCAGCAAAAGTTAAACCTGTAAAAGCATTTCTCTGGATACTTATTAGCAAGCCCAGAAGCAATACAAACAAGAGACGAGTCATAAGAATTTGGGTAGAGGTAAAGTGATTTTCCCCTAATTTTTTAGAAAAAATACCAACATATGCTGTACCTATACCTGCCATAAGAGCGATACAAGTACCTATTATGTAAGAGTTTACATGGCCTCCTGATAATACATTTTGACGAATAATTAGTCCCATGCTAATCACACTACAGAGAATAGCAATTAATGTGGGAATACGTTGAGAGTATTCTCGAAAAGGTGTTGATACTACAAAGCTTACAATGGGAATTACAGCCATTTCAATGCAAAATAGGGTAGCAGCATCAATGTACTCTAGCCCATATAAATAGCCGAAAAGCCATCCTGATGCAGTAGCAACATTGATAGCGACTACGCTGATCCAGTTTTTTCTGATCTTTGTCATTAAGCTACCCAAGTTCTTGATGTTGAGCAGGCCATAAAATAATATCCCACAAGAAGCCCCCATTATAATAGCAATACTTTTATCAATATGTGCATCTTGAATTAAGATAGCAGAAGAGGCCACGGTCAGGCAGTATCCTATAATAGTCAAGTATGCTAACATAGTTTTGGGCTAATAGAGAATGGGATTAGCAGTCAATTTTATTGAAAAGAGGGCAATACTATATGATTTCTTGCTAACCTGCAATACTGGTATACTTTTTATAAAATAGATGCATATTTATCAGCTACTGAGGAGTATTTTTCTGGTTGATCTCTTGTAAAAATTTTTGAATTTGCTTTTCATAACCATTAGCTGTAGGGTGGTAGTATTGGGTGCCAGTCAATTTTTCGGGGAAATAGGTTTCTCCCTCTACATATCCCCCTTCATCATGAGGGTATCGGTAAGTTTTACCATATCCCCATTCCTGCATAGCCTTTGTTACGCCATTGCGTAGCTTAAGAGGAACAGGCAAAGGGCCATAGCGCTTTACATCTTTTTGAGCGGCTTGCCAAGCTTTTAAAACAGCATTGGATTTAGGCGCAGAAGCAAGATAAAGACAACAGTGTGTTAAAGGGTAAATGCCTTCTGGCATGCCTATACGCTGCAAAGTAGTATCTGCAGCTACAGCGACTGATAGTGCTTGTGGGTCTGCATTGCCTATATCTTCGCTAGCAAAGATCATCATACGTCGCATGATGAAGAGAGGATCCTCACCCGCTTCTACTAGGCGCATCATCCAGTAAAGAGATCCATCAGGATCACTACCTCTCATCGATTTAATCAAAGCACTGACTACATTATAGTGATTTTCGCCCCTCTTATCGTGGAGTAAAGTTTTGCTGGTCAGAGTTTTTGCTACAGTAGACCGTGATACCTCTCTTTCCTGCTGACTTTTTGCATACTCCACTACAGTTTCCAGCAGATTAAGAGCACTTCGAGCATCTCCATGGCTAGCCTCTGTAATGCTATCTATAGCTTCTGGAGTGAGCGTGGTATTGGATTTTTTGACTCCTTGTACTTCATCCTCCATAGCACGTGCTATTAGCATTTTAATACCTTCTTGTGTGATAGGGTGAAGGATATAAGTAGATGTTCTTGAATTAAGAGATGGGACTACTGCAAAAGATGGGTTTTCTGTAGTGGCACCAATGAGTGTAACAGTACCATCTTCCACATGAGGGAGGAGAGCATCTTGCTGAGTCTTATTGAAGCGATGTAGTTCATCAATGAATAAAATAGTTTTCTTCCCATATAAGGCATGCATCTGTTCAGCTCTTGCGATAGCTTTACGCAAATCAGGTATCCCACAACTAGTAGCGCTGATTGTATGAAAATCACAATGCGTTGTTTTGGCAATTACTTTTGCTAATGTAGTTTTACCACATCCTGGGGGGCCCCATAAGATCATAGAAGGTATTTTATGCTGTTTAATAGCCTCCTGTAATGGCTGCCCATCTCCCAAAATATGATCTTGTCCTACTATTTCTTCCAAAGTTTGGGGACGCATCCGATAGGCTAAAGGGGAAGATAATTTTTTTGTAGAAAACAAATTTGATTGGGCCATCAAGGTAGGTTGAACAAAATAAGGATAATCACCAAGAACCAAAAATACAAATAGGAAGCTTATCCAATAGGAGAAAGATGAGATTATTTTTTCCGAATTGATTTTGCTAAGCACTTTCTTACCTGTCATTTCCAACTGAGCTTGCCCAGCAAGCGAAATTGATCAATCTCTACTCTTGTAGCAGATCTTTTCAGCTGAGGCTCAAGGTTGTGCTAGTTAAGTAAAATTTGTTAGCAATTTTTTTGTTACTAAACAATGCTCCTATTAGCACTCTAGCTTGCTTAAGTAGAGTCGCAAAGTATTGCCTACTTAAGAGCTACTCGGTCGTAGTTTGTCCTGTTTGTTAGTATAACATTTTTTTTAGATGAATGATTAGTTTGACTTTGCTTTTTAT
This sequence comes from Bacteroidota bacterium, assembly GCA_039198585.1. GTDB lineage: Bacteria > Bacteroidota > Bacteroidia > Cytophagales > Amoebophilaceae > JBCCTJ01. Next base: position 12,012 of record JBCCTJ010000006.1, on the reverse strand, counting down.
TTGACCACTTTTGATAGAGAATATATATAGCTATCAATAAGATCAATCCGGCCCCAAACACCCAAGCATGATTAGGTATAGTCCATTTATTATTTGATTCTGTTTGATTATGCTCGCCTCCCACTTCTTCACCTCTCTTATTCAGGTGATCTTTAATTTCTGTCAACATAGAATCTACATCTTCATAAACATTTCTAGTGGGAATCAAGTAGTGTTCATGTCCTGATTGCTGTGCTACTCTTGTCACTGCTAAAGCATGGTCTTCAACCATTTTGACAAGTTCTTTTGCCTTTTCAAATGAAGTAAGTCCTGCACTATATTTATTAGCCTGGTACAATACCAGGCCTTTCATTTTATAACAACAAAATAGCTCTTCATATACTTTTTGCATATTGAGCTGATTATCATAGCTTACTTCATTTCTAATTGCTTTCTCTCGCTGATGATCTTCTTCAGAAATATCGGCAAACTGATAACTGATGAATTCCTCATAAGCTTCTCGCGCTTGCTCGAGCATGTGAATCATTTTTTGATAGTAGGTCAGGGTCTCTTTACTAGTTAATTTCCCCATCTTATCCCTCATACTAGACTTGAAATTATCTGATTTGAGCTTATGTAATCGGAAAAGCAATAAATAATACTTTGGAAACGATGGCTGGGATATATGTTGTTTGATCCAGTTTTCCAAGAGCGGGGCCTCAAGTAGTAACTCGTTGATACGATTTTCATTTTTCGAATTATTTTCAGGTGTGTCTTGAAATAGGTCTTCAGCATTTGTTATCCAAGAATTTACAGATTGCTCGATCTTATCTTTGACAGGTATGGAACTTTTTTTGCCGAAAGATGACCGATACATTGCTTGACATGAATACAGGCTTACTACTATATAAAAACTAGAATAAAAAATGGGAAAGTATGACCGGAGGAGTTTAGTATTCAACATAATACGTTCAGCTAAATTAGTTTAAGAAATTGCAAAAGAGTTGTAAATTAATAGCAGCAATAATAAGAAATAATTAAGTATTAGTCAACATGGGGTCACTAGTAAATGGTAAATGGGTCAAACAAGATTATACAATGCAAACAAGAAATGGAAGGATTAAGAGGTCCGCATCTTTATTTAGAAGCTCTATTGATACCAAGCAGTTTTCTACCGACGCTAATCGTTACCATCTTTATGCTTGCTATGCTTGTTCTTGAGCGCATAGAGCTTTGATGTTTCGCCAGCTTAAAAAACTTGAACATAGCATTGCTATGACTGCTGTGAATCCACACATGGGAAATGAAGGTTGGGAGTTTGGCCAGGAGTTAGATGTAGTTAATCACAAGCAAAAGTTATACGAAATTTACTTATTAACTGCCCCTAGCTATAGTGGCCGTGCTACTACCCCTATTCTTTGGGATAAAAACTTAAAACCATTGTTAGTAATGAATCTGCGAAAATTATTAGCATGTTTAACAAGGAATTTAATGAAATAATCGGCAACGAGATTGCTTACTACCCTCCTCATCTACATGAGCAGATTGATCAAATCCATGCACTTATCTATCATCAAGCCAACGATGGTATTTATAAGACTGGTTTTTCTACTCGACAGGATCTTTATGAGGATCAAATACAAGATATTTTTGCTTGTCTCGATTACATAGAAGGTATTTTATCTACGCAACGTTACCTTGTAGGCAATATTTTGACAGAAGCTAATTGGCGCTTTTGCACAACTTTAGTACGCTTTGATCCTGTATATTATACTCATTTTAAGTTTAAGATAGGTCATATTTTGGATTATCCTAACTTACGCAATTACGTGAGGGATCTCTGTCAAACAGAAAGAGTTTGTGAAACTGTCAATATGCAACATATCAAAGAGCATTATTATACAAGCCATCCTCAACTGAATCCAAGCAAGATTATTTCATTAGGACCTCATCTTGATTATGATGCTCCGCACGATAGGGAAAAACTTGCAGCCCCCTAGTAAAGCATAAGTTAGCTACTGCTTGACTTACTGAGCAGTACTCTACTAGCGTACATCTTGATCATAGCAATCCGTTTTCTCTCTTTAAAATTTTTTTGACGACTTTACGTAAATCTTTGACAGATTGATAGTCTATCATTTTTTCTTTTAGAACTGCTTGATAAAAAAATAAAGGCTAGGTTTGTCTACTGCCTTGTATTGACTGACGAAATCGCTTTGGTCATTACCTTGTATCTCCCCAACTGCTAAACGTCCTGCATAATCTTTCGCCAATTGAGTAATATTAGACAATAAGGCAAGCTAGAGCTGACTATCTGGTAGATGCCTATGGAGTCATCCCAGTTCATTTTTTTTCAAGAAAGTATCAATAGTATCGCGAGTAGCCACTTGATACTGCTCATGAAATTCTTGGTTAAACTTGCAAGAGACATTGGCCAAGAAAATGTTACGAACTTGATTCTGTCATTCTTGTAACAAAGCGATCTAGACTTGCTACTGCTTCTTTTTTGTACCCACTAGTCATGTTTGGCCAGCTGGATTGAGAACTATTTTCTATTATTTTTTGTATCATTCCATTGAGTAATTGGGTTTGTTCTCTAATCCGAAACAGATAGGAATCAATCATCTTACTATAATGATCGGCTGCCTTGGTAGCGGTATGCAATAGCTGAAGAAGATCATCAAGTAGATTAGGTATTTTTTTTTAGTTTAAGTAGAAAGGAAGTATTACACATTTGTTGTACAAATTCTTGGTACGTGATGGACTGAATGGTCATGTTACTAGATTAAGTGAAAATATTAGGCAAGCAATTGATCGAGTTGCTGACATACCGCTTGTTGAGGTTGGTGTTGCTAGTTATTCTTAGTTGAAGAGTTTGATTGATAAAAGAAGGCATGTCGGCAGACTGTCAATATGATATTGCTGCGCTATCTTAATCTTGTTCTATATTGGCTTGTCCAATAGCTAGTCGTTTTTTGTACATGGAGGCTAGCTTACTTACTATGTCAGTAGCAAATTTTTGACAAATTATACACCATGGTACCTATAAGTACAGAAAAACAAAATTGTGTTTCTTGAGAAATAATGATCAATGATCATTACATATATTAAAAGTATGGGGGTATGCAGTTGAGGTGAGAACATATTCTGGTATACTGTACAGAGAAGTTGTTGTTGCTTCTTAATAAAAGGGGTATCATGAAATCTTCAAAGTGATCTGTTACATACTCGCAAGCTAATCTCTGAAAGAAATTCGTTTGTTCGCCTTCTAGCTGACTAGCTGTACTCTCCATAAGCTTTACAAGCGCTTGGCCTATTCGTTAAGTTGGGCATGATACGCTGATAGGGTAAAAATATCCGCTCGAATAGGCTTATTGGCAAAAAAATCAGTAGAAACCCTTGTTTCTTGCATAATTTTTGTTTTAAAACTAGAAGAGTAGACAGCGTAATAATATTCTTGAGCAATGATAGCAGGTGGTAAAAATGGCATAATATATAAAAATAGGTAAAATGTGATCCAAGCAATTGTGGTGAATAGGGATCTTCCTGTTATAAAAATAAAATTTTATAGCTAATAATTTAGTGACTCAGCTAAGTCGGCCTTGCATAATTGAGATTTTTTGCTTATTTTTTCAGAAACTTTTGTGAAAGTTTTATTGTGTACTATTAAGTCAAAGCGCAGTATAATCTCCTTTTATCATAATCATATATATGGCAAAAAAAACTGTTTCTTCGAATACTAATCCTGAAACAACCAGTCAGCAAAAAATAGCTTTAGTAACAGGTGGATCATCTGGCATTGGTAAGGCGACTGTATTAGAATTGTATAAACAAGGTTACAAGGTCTATGCAGCTGCTAGAAATCTAGATAAAATGAAAGATCTTGAAGAGCAGGGAATCAGTATTATCCAACTGGATGTTACGGATGAAAAAGCTACCAAATCCTGTATAGACCAAGTAATCAAAAAAGAAAATAAAATTGATGTTTTGGTGAATGGTGCTGGTATGGGTGTTTTTGGTAGTGTAGAGGAGACAAGTATGGAAGATGCCCATTATCAGTTTGATGTTAACCTATTTGGTATGGCTAGGCTTACCAAGTATGTAGTACCTCACATGCGTAAAAGAAAAGCAGGGACAATTGTCAATATTTCTTCTATGATTGGTAAGTTTCCTGTCCCGTTGGGAGCTTATTATATTGCAAGTAAACACGCTGTAGAAGGCTGGTCAGATTGCCTGAGAATAGAACTAGAACCCTTTAATATTCGTGTGATTATCATAGAGCCGGGCGTTACTAAGACAGGATTCGGAGAAGCTATGAAGGCAGCTTTCTTGGCAAGGTCTAGTAAGGGGCCCTATCAAGATTTTATATTTAAACCTAATCAAAAAAAAGAAGCAAGTGAGCCAACAGATCCATTGCTGGTGGCTGAGACAATAGCTAAAGCGATCAGTAATAGCAAGCCAGCTACACGGTATCCTGTAGGAAAAGATGCAAAATATTTGCTATGGCTTCGAAAGTGGGTAAGTGATCGATACTTTGACAAGGTCGTTAAAGAGAAATTTTAGTCATAGAAGCAAAACAGGCATATGCATGCCAAGAAGTGGCTATTCAATATAAAAAAAGGGACTAAAGATCTGTCTTGGTCTAAGACAAATTGCTTATCACACAGACTAGTACTGATTATAGAAGAGTGGTATACATAGGAGGGTCAGAAGTAAAGATGTTTTTGTTCAAAAAAAATTCATCTGAGTTCTAAAGAAGGTTTTCCCTTGATATCTATAAGCAAAAAATAAAATAAAAAATTGTCTTGTAAATACAATTAACCTAGTAATATGTTTAACAATAGAGTAAAAATTGTTTTATGCTGCCAGCAATGCATCATAGAGTGTTTTTTTTGAATTTTATTGCTCTTACAAGCTATTTAGTTGCTAATGGTAATCATCCTATGACCTTATCTGAAATGAACAAAAGAGAATGGTCTAAAAAAGAAAACTTAGCTGTGACAGAAAAAACTCAGCAAGGGTTACTAGATATAGAAGAAAGGCTATTCGAATCCCCAAAGTATGTAGATCAGCTGTTAGCAGACCATCAAAAAGCAATTCAAGGCAGTCCAGTAGTCAAGAAAATTGAACGAAAAATAAAAATCAAGGTGCATGACCTAGATTGTTTATCTTTTATAAAAGGACTCAAAAAGAGCAAGAAAAATAAAAGTAAACGCTTAAGAGTGATCTAAAAATATAGACTTTGGGTAAAGCCAGTAGCTATTCTTAAGAGTTATGAAATAGGTTCTAGAAATTCAGATCAAAAAAAATAGGAGGGCTTGTAGAACAGCAAGAAGTAATGAAAAAACACATTCAGTAAAGTGCTGAACATCTGGATCGATTAGCTAAGGAAATTGAGGAGTTAAGAAAAAATTGATAAAATGAATAAAAAAGGTTATTCATCGAGAAGTTGTCAAAAGCCAATCCAGGTAGAACCAAGAAATAAATACAGCATAGTGTTAGACCAGCAACAGCAATCCAACTCTATTACGTATGATGGCTTGGCGCTATTATCTATAGTAACCAGATATTTTGGTGGCCTCTTGGGTGCTGCAAGGGCAACTTGCTGGGTAGTCATTACAAAAAAACTCTTCTTCTAATGGTAATGAGATTGAGTAGCTCATAATGGTTATTTCAAGAACTGGATTTCACCTGAAGGGAGACAATTAGATAGGAATTAGTTTCAAAATTTTTTTACAGATTGCCCTAATTGACTCAAGATTTGTTTAGGAAGATATCCAACCTCTGCCTGCTAATTCCTCTGACAACCCCTAAAGAGAAGACTTATTTTGGATTCTTTTCATGAAAAATATATATATTTGCATCCTTAATCTAGTAAAAATTTCCTCTGAAATTTTTTATTAGTTAGCCATACAAAATAGACTAGCCTTATAAACAGTTTGTTAAACTATAATGAGTACAAATTGCTACTAAGGTGTATTAAAATATTAACATTTAACTTGGTACTTAGAAACTATCGTAGATATAAAAAACGCGAGGAACCATATCGGATCAATGATAAAATACTGGCTCCTGAAGTGCGCATTGTAGGGGAAAACGTACAAACTGGCGTTTACCCTATTCAAGTAGCACGTAAAATAGCACAAGAAAACGGGCTCGACTTAGTTGAAATTGCTCCCAGTGCAATGCCTCCCGTTTGCTCTATTGTGAATTACACTAAGTTCAAGTATCAAAGGAAAAAAAAAGAGAAAGAACTGAAAGCAAAAACTAAGAAGATAGTAAAAAAAGAAATCAAGCTTACTTTGAATACGGATATTCATGACATTTCTTTTAAACAAAAGCATGCTATCAAATTTTTACAAGATGGTGCTATGGTAGATGTTTATGTTCAGTTACGAGGAAGAGAGATGAAATATAAAGAAAGAGGAACGGTGACTTTACAAACTTTTTTAGAAAACTTAAAACCTTACGGAGCTGTTTTGAAATACCCTCCTAAACAAATAGGAAGGAGATTTATGATGACTATAGAATTAGATAAAAAAAGAAAAAATACTTAATTACATTACCATGCCTAAGACCAAAACACACTCAGGATCTAAAAAAAGGTTTAAGCTTACTAGCACAGGTAAGATCATGCGTAAAGGAATAGGGAAACGCCATAATCTTGGACAAGATAAAAAGAGTACGAAGCAGAAAAGAAAATTAGGGTATCAAGTTGTACTAAGTCCTGGCGATGTCCCTAGAATTAAAAAATTACTCAACTGTTAGTCACTTTTAACTTTTTATCATGCCTAGATCGAATAATGCTGTAGCGTCTAAAGCGCGTAGAAAAAAAATAATTAAACAAGCTAAAGGTTACTGGGGACGTAGAAAGAACGTCTATACTATTGCAAAAAATGCAGTAGAAAAAGGGCTGTTATATGCCTATCGTGATAGGAAAGTAAAAAAGAGAAATTTTAGAGCACTTTGGATACAACGTATCAATGCTGGCGCTCGTCTTTATGGCTTAAACTATGGCAGGTTTATGAATCAGCTTGCTAAAAATGCTATAACACTTAATAGAAAAGTGCTTGCGGATTTAGCTATGAATTATCCTAGTGCTTTTGCAGTAGTTGCTCAGACTATTTAATAAAATATGCTTTTTTTTATGGATGGTTTAAGTTTCATTAAATCTAATACCCTCACTTAAGTTGTTTGTGGTAAATAAAGAATATCAGTTGAAAAAAAGAAAACCTCTTGTATTACTCCTCGATAATATTAGGAGTGCTCATAATGTAGGAGCTATATTCAGAACAGCTGATTCTTTTCTAGTGGAAAGAATTTACTTATGTGGTATTACTCCAAAACCTCCTCATTGTCAAATAACAAAAACAGCACTGGGCGCTGAGAAAGTAGTGCCCTGGGAAAAGGTAGACAGCATATTAGCTCCAATTAGTATACTCAAAAAAAGAGCACATCAAATAATTGCTATAGAGCAGACACCAGAGTCTATTTCTTTAGAAAAATTAGATAGAAAAAAAATAAATTTTCCTATTGCTTTGATATTAGGGCATGAAATTTTTGGAGTAAGCGAAGGAGCCCTACAAGAGGCTGATATGAATATAGAAATACCACAGTATGGTATAAAAAAGTCTCTTAATGTTGCTACATGTGCTGGTATACTACTGTGGGAACTTCTAAGGCCTTAAGCCTTAGACACATTTTCAGCTTTACCTCCTCTATCATTCTTCACAAATTTAAATTTCACACGCATATTTTCTTCTAGATCAAATTTAGCAGCACTAAAATGAACAAATACATCTTTTGATCCATCGTCAGGTGTGATGAAACCAAATCCCTTTTCTGTATTGAAGAATTTAACTATTCCAGTTTTTAAGTCAGACACAATTTTTTTATTAAGTAATTAATGCCCAATTCTACATATAAAAATATAAATGAGTCATAAAAACCCATATTTCGCACCAAAATGAGAAAAAAAATCTTTTCCAAGATTATACTCCCCTATTTATGATTGCTAGAGTTTTTCATTCTCCTGACTGACCTTATCTAAATAATAGTAGATTTTTCTTGTTTTTGGTTGATCTTGAGAATCCATTTTTTTAGTGGTCGTATCCTTTTCAGTACCACTCCTGCCAAGGTGATGATAACTAGTAATGTCGTGGCTATTTTTACCTTGTTACCTTTCCTGTTCTTTTCGATATGCTGCTGGCTATTATCTAATCTAGATAATATATGATTACCATGCTTATCTTTTTCCTGAATCAGCGGATCTACCTCTCTCCTTTCTGCTATTTTCATCTTTGTTTCGTCTTCTGATATAGATGTTAACGATTCTACAAGGTCAGGTTGCTTACTCTTTAGTTTAATTTCTTTTATATCCTCCTCCCATTTCCTTTTTTGCATTTGATCGTCTTCATTTTGCATCAATGCTATAATCTTCTCAAGTTCTACAATTTTTTTACTCTGCTTTTGCATAGTAACTTCTTGTTTTTCTTGATCTTCTATCTCATCCTTAAGAAGTACTATTTCTTTTTGGAAGCCAGCACAATCTATTTCCTTAGTTTGTTTTTGTTCTCTTAGCTTATTCTTTAGTTGTTCAATTTGATGTAAATAGTCTTGCATATCTTTTTTACTCTTCTGCTTAAGTTGTTTAATTTCTTCTTCTAATTGCTTCTTATTTTCTTCTAAGCTGTTTTTATCTGCTACTATTTTTCTTTTTTGCTTGATGCCTAACTTTAGTTTCGCAATTGCCTCTTTTTGACATTTTAGCCTGTTTTGTAAACTCATAATGGTAGTAAGCTGCTTTTGGATAACTTTCTTATTGCTATTATCATCATTTTCCTGTACTTGCTTTAGAGTCTTGATTGCATTGGTTAGCTCTTTAATTGCTTCTTCTTGCTCTTCTATCTTAAGCTGACTAGTAACCTCGTTTGTTGTAAGCTCTTCTTTCATTGCGTCTAATTCCTTTTTCCAAGCATTTTGAGTTTTTAGACGCTCTTCAATTTCCTCATTTAGTGCTTTTTGAGCTTTTTCGTTCTGACTTTTTAGTTGTTGTACGGTGTTATTTAGGTTTTCTATTCTGATATTTTTACTCTTGGTTGCCTCCTTTAGTTTAGCTAACTCAATTGATTCTTGCTTTAGGTTATTAACCTTCCCCTTCATTTTTTCTTTGTTTTTTTGGAGATCTTCCTGGCTTTTTTTTATTCCAGTGATCGTATCTGTCTGCTTCTGGACTTGTTGAGTTAATAAGCTAGCATTTAGTTGAGCTTTGCTCAATTGATACTTGATATCTTGATAAGCGCCTGCTTCTTGCTCAATCTTGTTTTGGAGGGCTTGGACTTTTGTTTCTTTATCACTAATTTGTTGCTCTAAACCTTTCTTTTCAGTATCCCATTGTTTTTGATTATTTATATATATTTTTTTGTTATTATCAATAAATATTTCTAGACTTTTGATTTTTTCATCTTTTTTGCTGGTTTCTTCTGTAAACTTTTTTTTCTCTTCTTCTTGAAGAGTAATTTTTTGCTTCAAACTTACCTTTTCAGTATCCCATTGTTTTTGCTCTTTCTTGAATTCTCTCTGTAAAAGGCTGTATTTATCTTGCTCTTCTTTCAGTTTGTCTTTGTACTCTTTTTCCTGACTGCTGATCGTTTCATTGTATTTCTTTAGATCTTTTTTTTGCTGCATAGTCACTTTATTCAACTTTTCTTGTTTTTTAGTAATATCTACTTCTAGAGCCTTGTTTTGCTGCTTGATTTCAGTGTTTTCTTTTTCTAACTTTTTGTTGAGTTGGCTGATTGTTGTCTGATTTTTATTAAGCTGAAGTTGAAGTTTATTATTATTTTTTAATTTTTTAGTCAATTGATCATAGTCTTTTTGTAGTTGTTGAAAACCACCTTTCTCAGCCATCTGAAGATATTTATTAATAGCTTTGTCCTTTTTCTGGATAGATTGTTGTTGCTTAATACCTAAATCTCTAATCGCTGTATATCCTTGCTCTAATTTTTGGTACTTACTATTCAGTTCTTTGTACTTAATATTTACTTTATAATACAATGTCTTATAATCCGTTTTACTTTTTTTTGATTCTTTGTTTTGTGGTGATTTTATTGTTTTTTCCTTTGAAAGTTGACTTGCCTTTGTTGTGGATACCTTACAAAAGGCAAAGAGTACAACTAATAAGAGAGTGATAGTTTGATGGAAGAATCCATAAAAGTGTTGGTTCCATCTATATTGATTAATCTGCATAGTGGTAAACGTATAGAGTGGTATTTACTCAGAATATACAAAAAAAACTTATTGAATCCAAATACATATATTTTATTGCGTTGTTTTTTTTATATAATAAATTCAACTTTTATATACTATATCAAATTAATCGAGAAGATTCAGTTGGTTAGTATATTTTAATGCTTGATGGAAAAAAGATAACAAAAGAGCAATCTCTTGCTTGTATAAGATGTTAATGGAATTCGACTAAAAGTTTTCCTAGGCGTGGCTGGGTTTCGAGTAGCAAACACTTGGAAGAAGACGTCTTGAGTGCCAGCAAACTACCTACCATACCGATTACTTTTCCTTTGACTTTAGATGGAAAGTAGGGACCTATACTCACATGGGAAGGAATTCCACTGGGCCAGTAGGTGCTCTGAAATTCATAGATAGTGGGTATGTAGGCAATGCGATCACCTAGCTGACTATAAATTTTTTCTCTTGTTTTGATCAGCTGCTCTCGAGCGACAGCTGACTGGTAAGGCGCATGAGCAAGCCACGTTGCTTTTTGGTGTTTTTTAATTTTCTCTTGTAGCCCAAGTGTTGCGATTGCTTTTTCTAGTTTTCTAGCTTCATAGGCATTGTCACTCTCTTGTATGACGAGTGCTGCTTGAGCTCCTTGTTCTAGCAGACGTGTATAAAGCCTGTGATGGTAGGCGATTCCTACTTTGATGATACCGGGAATAAAATAGGCTAAGTAGACATCATGAGGAAGCTGATTGTAGCTCTGTTGCTGTGGGGAAAGGTGCTTGTGAGGGAGCCGATCAAAAGCAGGATGAAACCCTGTAGTTTTTTTACAGTAACGACATTTTTGCTGCTGACTACTGATAACTTTTTTGCGAGGGCAAGGGGAACTTTGCATCGTGAGCAAATTATAGCTTCCTGTACAATAGGAGTGGGCAAACTGATAAATGGTAACTTGCTTTCCCTGTAATGGTTCCGTATAGCGCTTTGTATGATTGTTCTTCATCTCATCGAGAACCCAATACGGGCCTTGTTGTGGTACGAATCCATAGCTTACTACAAGAGGATATAGAAGAGAACTAGGAATGGCAGCATGTATATTGTCTTGATTGAGTAGCTTGAATAGTGGCATCATAGTTTTGTATAAATATGATCCAATCAGCATTGACTGGGCCATCTTTCATTTTAAAATAAGTATTTTTTGTTGCCTATGCAATATTACCTCGACGTTTCTTATCACACTTTTGTATGAAATAGGCATATTGCATAATCTTCTCCTTTCCTGCACAATTTCTATAAGCGGTATTTGCTCTGAGAATTGCTTTTTAGTTTGAATTTTACTAAATTTGTTTTGATATATTATTCTCATGCCAAAAATATGCTAATCGTTTTACTTTCTCTGCTGCTTAATGCCATTAGCCAACCTATCTATTGGCGTCACCGTGATGAGATTATTCCCAAAAATTGGATCCAAAGTCAACACACTGATCAATGGAATAATCATCTAATCAATAGAAAGGCGAGTCGTCACTTGCTGGCAGAAACATTTCTATGGAAAGATGGGAATCAAGCGCTTTATCGTTCTGGTGACCTCATTCTGATCAATAATTATACAGTAGGCCTTCAAAGATATCCTATTATTGCTCCACTCAAAACTGGAGGTTTTATTGTTTTTTTCATGGGAAAAGATAGAAGTAGCAGTAATGAACGCTACTATGCACAACAATTTGCTGCTGACTACTCTAAGGTTGGCCCAGAAATGCAAATTAGTGCTTATGCCTTCGATGCTAATTCTATTCC
>JBCCTJ010000005.1:35000-38858 GCA_039198585.1 Bacteroidota bacterium | reverse complement strand
CCAACAAGTAGTACTAGTAATCCAACCACTCCGCCATCTCTATCGCCGACGACTAGCCCGACTCTTTCGCCTAGTGTGAACCCCTCATTGAATCCGACAAGTAGTACCACTAACCCAACCACTCCGCCATCTCTATGGCCGACGACTAGCCCGACTCTTTCGCCTAGTGTGAACCCCTCATTGAATCCGACAAGTAGTACCATTAACCCAACCACTCCACCATCTCTATCGTCGACGACTAACCCGATTTTTTCCCCTAGTGTAAACCCCTCATTAAATCCCACAACTACTCCATTTTTATACCCAAACATTAACCTTTCTATTGCTCCAACGGAGAGCTTTAGCTATCTTCCAACATATAGTCCTACTGATTTACCAGTTACTTTCTCTTCTGGTAATTCTAATAGTCAAAGTAATGCATGGCAACCTGGAACTTATGCTGCTTTTATTGCACCATCCAGCCTATTATTTTTATTAATATGCTGTACCACAGTTGCTTATCTTTGTAGAAAAAGACGTGATAATCAGCAATCAGAACTTGTAACTGACATAGAGCTTACACTAGGGGATGTAGATGAGTAATTGATCTACGAATATTTTATACAGAGTTAGAGCATAAGATTGGATAGAATGGTGTCTCTTCACTAAATCAAGTTGGAGGGAGCATACAATTCATTGTGTTTTTTTGCAAGATATTGAAAATTGGTTACTGCATATTTCTGCCAACTGTTAGCTTCAAAATTTTTAATAATCATAAAAATCATCAAGTGGCTCTGATGCTTCCCTTCTTCGCCTATCTGAGAAAGTGTCTCATCTATCCCTACCTTGTCTCAGTCTTCTTGTACATCTTCTTCCTGCTTTTCTGGTACACTGTCCCAGCCACTTTTTTTCTTTTCGAGAACACTTTGTAGTCTCCTATCTTCGATTTTGTAGGCTTGGATGTTGTTAGGTTTTTCCCTTTCTTGAGAACTAGCTGGCCCTGTTATATAATCTTTTCAGCTCCTCCATTGTCGACGGAAAGAATGACTTTACTATCTCTTTTTTCGGTAATTCCGAAAGCTATGCGCTCTAACATATTAGCTCGAACCTGCGTGGGTATGTCATCATAGGTAGGCTTTTGTGTGGCCACAATTGACTTGATTCCGAATTTTCGACCTAGTCGGGATATCTTAGCTAGGATTGCTCTTATTTTTTTGTTTATGAATCCTTCTTCCCCTGCAATTTTGGGGTCGAAGTCTGCCATTTCATCGATCAATACCACTATGTATAGCGGTGGGTGCTTCAGCTTTGATACTTTCTCTACTCCTTCCCTGAGTAGCATATAATTCCTTCTATACATTTCTTTAAGAAAGCTATTTAGTAGTTACAAAGCATCTTCGTATTCCCCATAGACAACATCGGGGTGATGCTTAAACTTAGCGAGTTCTACTTGCTGTGGGTCGATAAGAATTAGTTGCACATCTACGGGAGCCTCCAGGTATTCGATGAGCATCCTGTTTAGGAGCATGATTTTCCCCATGCCGGTGCATCCTCTAATTAGTGTATGGACAAGCTCCAGAATATCCATTAATTTCTCTCTTCCTGATTCTATCACTCTCCCAATGTCAAATGGCAATACCATTTGTTCTTCATCCTCAGCATCTTGGAGCTCTAATTCTTTTCTCTCTTCTCTCAATCGTTTTTTTTGATTACCGAATAGATTCTTCGTCTAACCTATCTTTTTCTTCCATCGATACCAATATCGATTTTTTCCCTGTTCTAGTACCTCTGCTTCTACAATCTCAGGATCCTCTTTAATGCCAAACATTTTCTTCTCTCTCTTCCTGTCAGCAGCTTCAATATCTTCTAGGATCCTTCTTGACTTTTCTTTTTACTGGCCTCTTCTCAATAAAAAAATTTATTCTTAACATTTTTATTGGAATAAATATCATTATTTTTTTTGTAAAAAAAACATTTTTTAGTACTTTACTTTTATTTAAGAAATAAATACCATGATTTATCCCTGCAAGAAAACAAAAATATGTTTTTTACTTCTTCTATTGCATATGAAAGCATTGTTCTCGTTTAGTCTTTTTAAGCTTGAACCTCTACAGAAAAATAGCCAAGAGCAAGTCTACTATAAAACATTATACACCTACACAATCTGCTATTACACTTGTGTAGGTATTTCTAGTACAATATGCTACACTTCATGCAATACGAATACTAACATGAATTTTGTTAAGGCCTTATTAATAGTAGCTGGTCATATTATCTTAGGTCTATTGTTTTACTTTTTTACTAAGAATTTTACGCCAGTACCTAAAGATTTTTTGAGCATTGACCTGCAGCCTCATATCTATTCTTACAAAAAAAAATGTTCACTTTCCTTATTATTCGTTAGTTTATGGGTGCCTATCTTTGCCTGGTCTTTTAAAAGATATATTTACGCTGCTTTAGCACAGGTTCTTATTTTTGGAGCCTTAGAGTTTATCATTTTTGTTTTTAATTATAACCAAATACATATTATAAGAGAATTGACAAAAAGAGAAAATCACATCAAAAATTTGCAGATCACTATCAAGAAGTTAGAGACTGAGTTGGGAGATAAAAAAAAATGTAATCAAATAGGGGAAGGAATTCATACACTTATTAAAACAGCTAGATGCTTGGTCGAAGCGGCATTAGGGAAAGAAAAGAAATAATATTTTTATCTTCTACTATTTCTTAGGCATGATATTCACGAAATTTCTCTGAAAAAATTTTGACTAAAAGAGCGTAGGTATGGAAAAAGTATTGCAAGATTAACTAGGCAAATGAGATACTCTTTATTTGGCTTCCAGACTCAGCTCTAACCAAATAAATGAAAAGAAGATCCCAGATAAAAGACTACTTGTTGTATTTGAACTGAAAACCTCAGAGTGGTTTGCTAGTAATAATAAAATCTATGGCTATTGTGACTTCATCAAAAAAAATAGAAAATGTACTGATAGATAAGTTGTTCGATTTTTTAGCCCCTATTTCTTTACATTTGTATTGATCAAGCCACATACATCATAAGTAACCTCACCTCTAATAATATTAACGCGATCAGCAAGATAGAAGTAAGTCTATCATGGATTTTAGTGATTTAGGGACAAAAAATACGACATATATTGCACACGTGTATTATCGCTATCCTGCCAAGTTTATACCCCAGATCACAACACAAATAATTGAGAAATACACACAAGCAGACGATATAGTCATTGAACTATTTAGTGACTAGGACACAACTGTTGTTGAAGCAAAGGTTATGTAACATCGAGATTTAGTCGTGGATATCAACCCCGATGTTTCACTCATTACTAAAATGAAAAACATCTATAGAAGCTGAGACGCTGTAAGATTCTTGCGAAAAGAGAGCAAAAAATAAGTACATACAATGATGAGCTAGCCATGCGTTTATCTCAACATCAACGAATTGATTTTTAGTTTAAGTCAGCTCAAGAAAAAAATTAGTTTTTTTTACTTGATACCATTTCAGTAATCAAGACTAAAGCTATCCGAAATTTTTTTTACTGTGATTGTCTAATATTTTCAATAATTGACCTATTTGGCTATAAAACAGCAACGAGCTAACTAGATATTTACGCAAAAAAAAGAAATGATCCTTTCAAGGCTTTTAGTGAATAAATAAAGAGGAATCTTAAAAGGAATCGTGCATTGTATGACTTAATTAAGAAATTAGGGAGCTTATGGAAAACAAGTGTAGAGTCTTTTGTAGATATGCAAACCAATTTTCGAGAAAATAGGGGATGACAAGCCTTATTCTTACTTCTTATGAATATACTATGCTGCATTAGCTCACGACATTGTGGGTTGAATATACTAAGAATG
>JBCCTJ010000005.1:0-30000 GCA_039198585.1 Bacteroidota bacterium | reverse complement strand
CAAAAAAGCTATCGCTTATTTTCAAAGAGTCCTTACTCAAGAATCTAAAAAAAATGAACAAAAGATAGAAATAGGTGATCAAGAATCTGAGTCATACTCAAAAAAATCAGAAGAGATATTTGGGTTGTCCTATGCTAGTTTAGCAGCTTACTATCTTTATAAAAAGTCATATGGGAAAGCCCTAAAAAGTTATCGAGATGCACTCCCATGGACTCATAATCCTTCCCGTAAATTAGAGATTTATCTAAAGGTTGGGCTTTTATATGAACATGCTATCGCACAATATAAAAAGTCAACGCCTTATGAAGAAGTGATACGACTAGGGTATGAAGAAGAAAAGTTATACGCTTATCTACAGGCCATCAAAATAGAAAGGAAATATGCTATTCAAATAGAAAGGGAAGATTATTTTACTCTTTATTTTCATGCCGGTATGGCACTTTATCAAGTTGCTTATTGTTACTGGAACGATAAAGAAAAGCCAAAATGGATACCTAAAAAGATAGACCACTACACTCGTCAGCAAACTTATCAAGCAGCTGCATCTAGTCTTAGGAAAGCCTTTGCTATCCATACTGATTTGATAGAAAAAATAGAAGATTATCATTTACAAGTGGCTAATTTAGCGAGCTATTTGGGCATGGTATATTTTCAGCTTGAAAATTACGAGCAGGCTTTAAAATATCAGAAAAAAGCACTAAGTATTGGGAGAAAAGAACAAAAAATACCTAAAGAATGGCGTGATACAAATGAAAAGACCATTGCAACAATCCAGTACCATATCAGTAAGCAAGCAAAGTCAGCTAACCAACCGCCACAAATGGCTACCCAAGCACAATTAATCCAAGATAGAGGTAAGGCTACCCATAGTAGCTCTGAAGAAGAAAGTCAAGAAAATTCACTTCCAACAAAAGATGAGAAAGTAACCACAGATCCTAACCAATCAAATTTAGAAAATCAAGAGGAAGTTACCTCTTCCGAAGAAGATGACTCTATTAATGTAACAGCAAATGATCCTTTACAATTGTCTGGTCAAGAGAGTTATCTTCTTGGGCCAATGGTAACCAAAGGAGAAGCTAGTAAAGAACAACCAATAAGGGATAGTTATGAAAACGAGGTAGATAATAGCCATCAAGATGATGAGCAGATTATCGAGTCCCATGCATCGGCAGAAGAAAGCGTTAATGACCACCAAGCAAGAGACCACAACTTATCAACTCAAAATAAAGGAAAAATAACTAGTCAGCAGACCTCTCATACGTCTGATCCAGTGGTAGTTACCCATACTTCTTACAGTTCTTTAGCCTTAGCTGGTGGATTTTCTGTAGCTTTAGTACTATTGACTTATAGTCAATTAAATGGATCTAGAAAAGAAAAGTTACAAGATAGTCAAAAGTGATTTATTGCCTTGCTAGTTAGGGTATTCTACTTCCCTGAAACCAGCTTATATCAATAGCTACTCCTTTCTTTTGCAAAAATTGAAGAAAATTGGCCAAATGTCCCTTTTGAATAAATAGAGAAGGAAGATAGAGGTAAGGATGCTCACCTGCCGATTCACTATCTAAAACAAATATAATTTGTCCATGCTTGCTATTGTTTTCGCGTATTTCTCGGACAACTGTGATAGCAGAATAGGGGATTTCTATACGTTCTCCTAGAGAAACAAGTTGCTGTAAAGGATAAAGATTAAAGTCTGCCATAGTTAGATAAGAAGGTATTACCATTTTACTTGCTTGGCATTTTATTTGATCTTGGTAATATTTAAAGGAAAAGGCTACGGCAATAAAAGTCAGCATATTGATAAACAAGTAGATGAGTAATAATGTGATAGCTCCTTTCAAAAAAACTCTTACCCACGTTGCCGCTATCTTCTCTGATAGATAACTGCCCAACCACCCATACTGATAGGAATAACCAAGCCAGACACTGCATAGTCCCACTAAAATACCTAAGATGCCTGTAATAATAACATAAGTAGTTGAAAATCCATCAGGCTGTTGAATAGGCAGTACTAGACTCCTTTTCTTTTGTCTTGATGAGACAGTCCGTGCAGAAGTTATCGAGTCATTGTGTGAGAAGTTTCCCTTTTCAGAAGATATCAGTTGTAGAGATAAAATCCCTAATAGAAAGAAATGATAAATTCTCTTATTGATTATATAATTTGTTAGCATACTAGGCACAATTTAGCATAAAAATTTAGGATAAGACTTTTTATGTCAATTTTTTTTGATAATCTCAACAGCTAGTGTATTATTGGCGACCTTGCTTATAGTTTTTAGAAAACTACTGTTTTATTTTGATGACACCAACCACAGAATAACCCAATAGGTAACCAACTAAAGGTAAGTCTGATCAAGGAATAAAAAAGTCAGACAAAGTGGAAAAATAGCTAACTATTCTATTTGGATAGGGTTAGATGAACTAAGGCCCCATATTACCACGTATTTTGACGTTATTATACTAGTAAAATCAAAATTTCGAATATTAGTACACAATAAAGGGTAATTTATGTCTGGATTGTCTATAAGTTTTTTATTTTTTGTTGGACTTCTTTAGCTTTATTGCAAAATTTATTAACGTAAGCAAAACCGCACTATTATGAAAATCAATATTATCTTACATGCTATTTTGGTAGTTATTAGCATAACTACTCTAAAGAATAGCTTATTCCGGATTAAGCTATCGAGTCAAAGAAACTTTTTAGTAGTAAGAAGAGGTTTTTCGTTAACTGATGGGCTTACTAGCATCCTATTAGCATTATTACATATCGCCTACGTGCAAGGCTATATGCCGCTAACTGCTATCCTTGTATTTAGTATATTTCTGATGATAAGCACTAGCTTAGTAGGTAATTATTTAATACACAATAACTATGCTACACAGCTCAAAAAGCTCGTTTTTGTCGAAAAACCCATGAGTGTTTCCCATGCAGGTACATCTTGGTGCCACCTATTTTGGAATCCTTTTTCCTGGATAGGTAAAAATAAAATAGACTATGGCAATAAACCCGTTGCGGTTGCTCAATTTATATGCTTTTTTTACATGATTCCTAGCTTTACAACACAGGCTACTGATAAAGTATACTTTTACCAAGTTTTAGCCGTTGTACGACTCATAGGTGTAACACTATGCACAGCATTGTTGCTTAAAAATCAATGGGCTAAGTCTATGAAACATCACTATACCCTCTTATATCTATATACGCTGTTGTACTGCCTTCCTTTTGCCAATATGCTTGTCTTTTTGCAAGACCCCAATGATTATATGACTACTTTATTTCTTGTTCTTCATCTAATCTTACTCGCCTTTTTAGTTGACAAAAGTACATTTTTAAGCTTGTCTATTACAGGTATTTTACTGGCATTCTTAAGTTATAGACTGCTAGAAGGTCAATACTTGCCCAATACTTCACTAGAAAACTGGATATTTGTTTCTTTAGGAGGCATATTTGCACTAGTAGCAGGTAGTATGTTTGCCAAAAACAAAGAGTGATTATTGTATACTTAGCAAAAGATTCATCAGAGAATAAGACAACACGATGCTTATTCTCTGATGAATCTCCACAAAATTATATAGCTACATTTTATGACTATTTTATAGAGTCTCTTCAAAGTTTTGATTATTTATTTGCGAAGCCTCTAATAGTCTGGTCAAAAAATATAGCCCTACCAGCACTTCTAATGCTCTTCTTCAACACACACCCCCTTTTATGGGCTCTTTGAAAGAATAAGATGCAGAAAAAAAAGAGATTAATTAGACTGTTGTTTTTAATCAAAAATGCTTTAATCCTATATTAATCCTGATGCTTCCCATGATTTTTTTAGGTTTTTGTTCAAAAATTATAAATAAATTTTTTTTTATAGCAAGAAATAGTATATTGGTTACTGTATAGTTGGTATAGATAGAGTAGAAGGGTAGCAAAACACTTTTTGCTACCCTTTTTTTATGGAAGCGCTATTGAGTAGATCTTAATTTTAGAAAAACAGCAGGATAATAGTATAAAAGAGGCGATCCTAATATACCTGTTTGCATGATTAAGCTCCATTAAGTAAATTTGTGTTTCAGATATCTTATTAAGAGTTATTAACTTACTATGAACCTACTTCAGGGTCGGTCCCTGTGGATTTATTTTTTTCTTGTGCTCCCCTACCTATTTGGAGTAAATATTCAAGAAAAGTTTAGTATTGTCTATACAACTAGGAAACAAGCAAAAGCAAATGTTGCATTATATCTACCAAAGGGAACAACAATCAAGCATATTCGTAAGCAGCTTGAAGAAGAAAGACTTGATGATCTTAGTAGTGCCCTTTATCGTACTAGTAATCTTTATGGCAAAGGGTACACCCTGTCCATTGTCGCAGATGATGCTAACGAAGAAACGATCGAAAATGCTCCTACATATGATAATCCTAATCAAGAAGTCAAGCTAGTAGGACAAATAATTCATCTGAAACCTTATATAATCAAAATAAAGGTAGGCAAAAAGAAAGTAGAACT
The DNA here is from genome assembly GCA_039198585.1 of Bacteroidota bacterium. Lineage (GTDB taxonomy): Bacteria > Bacteroidota > Bacteroidia > Cytophagales > Amoebophilaceae > JBCCTJ01. The sequence goes on along the minus strand of JBCCTJ010000005.1, from coordinate 25,503 downwards.
GGACGATCTACAGCCCAGTGACAATATTAAAAAATTGACAGAAAAGTTGATTGAAAAAAAAATAATCTCTAAAATAAAAGAAAATAGTTTGATCTATATTCTGCAACAAGAAAAAGACAAACTAGGTTATATCCCGATCGATCATACAATTGCAGAAGCTTTCGAAAAAGCTGGTGTTGATACCAAAAATCAAATTGAGCTGGCTTTTTCAAAGGCAATTAAGCTTAATCAGCAATCAATCAATGTGCCACCTGATATACAAACCGTTAAAGGTTTGAAGCGCTACCTACTCCAGCAAGCGAATCAGGGTTGTGATAGTTATCAAGAATTAAAGGGTAAGTCAGTGACAGTCAAAAAAAAATCAGGGCTAAACTTTGAAACAGCTCAAGATGATGACCTGATCAAAGAGGGAGATAGTCTGAAATATGAAACCACTAATATTAATAAGTCGTACCACTTTGAAATTCAGCTAGGGAAAACAGGTAAAGTGTTTACTATCAAAGACCTTGATTTAAGGTATGCGACTGTTGGAGACTTATATAAACCCATCATACAGGCGTTGAAAAACCTTAATCAAGATGAAAAAAAGAAGATACGCCGCCCTCTTGAGTCATTTCAGGTTAATGAGTATAAAATAATTATACATAAATATGGAATTTTTTGTATGGATGGTTCCTCTTCAAAGTATAAAAAGTTAGAGGATCATATGACCTTAGAAAAAGCAGGAGTTAAAAATGGTACTGATCCACTCCATCTTTTTATTCCTTATGTATTAACTGCAATAATAGATACAAAAACTGGCAGCACATACAAGGTAACTTATCTTCTTTCTAGCCCTAAAAAGACTATTAATAACTTCCTCAGTGGAATTTCATTATTATATAGAATAAAGAAAATTCTAAATGACGCCCCCTCTTTTGATATAAAAGACAAAGGTATACTAAACTCAGACTACACCATCAAAGAAGATGTTAAGGAAATAAATCTTACTCTATTCTCTTTTAAAGTGGAAATAACAAAAAAAGATGGAGAAAAACAAGTCGTTGAAAATTTCAACTTGCATGCTAACCAACCAGTAGCTGATCTCGCGCAATACCTTGAAGGAAAAACAGGAGTAAAGGTTCCGGTAATTACGCTTGGAGAGCAAGCAATCAAACTGAAAGGAGAAACTACACTAAAAGATGCGGGTATCGAACATGGTAAAATTTATACTTTTGAGGAAATCCCATTTGATTTTTCTATCACACTCCCAGGAGTAGAGGGAGCTATTTCTAATGTAGAAAACAAATTAGAACTTGATGGAGAATCCACTGTGGAAGACCTATATAAAAAAGTAGAAGAACAATGGAAATTATTTAAAGGTGATGAAGCACCATTGCCCGATGCAATCTTTCTAGGAGACAAGAAAATCCAACATGGAACAGATAATGAAAAAAACACAAAACTAACGAAGGTGGGTATTAAGAATAATAGTAATTTGTATGTGTTTGAACCATGGAATCTGGAAATTCGTCAACCAGATGCCAATCTTAAAACGATTAATATTGACCAAGCTGGTATGACTTTCCAAAAGTTACAAAACAAGAACAAAGAGATAAAAGGGAAATTTGTCTTAGCTGATCAACAATACAACATTGTGCAACCTGATGTAGTTTTAGACACTGTAGTAACAGGAAAATCTAAGGAGATTTTCCTGTACAAGCCTAATGTATTCTACTTTACTTATCAACCAGAAGGAGCAAATAAACAGCGCTATATCATTGGGGAGCTTAACCAGATCGATACAGTCAAGGCGCTCACAGAAAAAATAACTGCCAAGGTTTCTAAATTAAAAAATAAAGGGTTACTTATCACCTTGCCAGGAGAGAAGCGTACTGCTGAAGCGTTCAATAATACTTTCGACCAATCGATTAAAAATATTTTGTATACAGCTGATAAAAATCATCAACCTTTTCAAGTAAGCATCTATGAGCTATTTATCGAGCTCTATCAAGCAGGCAAAACAACGGAGCAAAAGATTGATACACTTCAGCCTTACCAAACTTTAGCAGATCTTTTCGAAGCGCTTCAGCTAGAGGGTCAAGCTACTAATCAAGGAGTTATCATCCCCTCGAAGGTTTATGAAAAGAAGCTGTTCGCTACTACAACTTTGGCACAAGTAGAGCAAGCGATAAAAAAGAAAAAATGGTTTATTTTCCCTATCTATACTATTCAAATTGAGGATCAACGATCCCAAAAAAAAGGGAATGCTCAAGTATATGTGCAAAATCCGATTAGTACTTTTCAAAATCTCAGATCTTTGATACAAGAAAATAAGTATGGTCCTTATATCATCAAACATGAGAATAAGTTTGTTGATATAACAAACTTATTGCCTGATTCGTTGCTAAAAAATGGAGGTAAAATTATCCTTGAGGATCCACTCACCCTTTCAATCCAATGGAATACCAATGGCAAAGAACAGAAGCTCACGATAAAAGATTTATCTCCTGCCAATACGATTGAGCAACTTATCAAAAAAATAGAACAGCAGCAATCTACGCTGAAAGGACAACTTGCCCAAGCAAGATTGTCCTTTCAGTTGGGTGATCAAACTACTTTGATAAACACTAAAAAGTTTAAAAAAAGCTTAAAAGAGGTAGGTATCACAAAAGAAGTAAAAAACATAAAATTAATGTTCAATCCAGTAGCTTATCGTTATCAAGATGAAGCGGGCAATGAGCAGCGAGTAGGTAGCCTCCCACTGCCCAAAAAAGGAAAAATCCATTTACTACACAATCCATTTACGCTATCATTCACATGGATAGAAAATGACCAAAATAAGCAAAAAGATATCCCTTATATAACAGAAAAAACAGAATGGAACTATGTCTTAACACAGCTCAAAAAAGAGAATCAACTCAGGGAACCAAAATTAGTATTTGTTTGGGAAGAAGGTAATCATCAAAAAAAAGATGACTTGAAAAGCGCAGGTAGTAAAACAATACAAGAACTCAAGCTACCTAAGGAAAAGCCTATTCGCATCTTAAGGAACCCCTTCAAGGTTACTTGCAAGTGGAAAGAAGATGATAACAATCCCCATCAAGTAATCATTCCAGATATTGATGAGTATACTGAGCTTGACTATCTCTTAAAGCATTTGCATGCTAAGAGTGATTATTTGAAAAATCAATCACTTGTTTTCTTTTGGAACAAAGAAGGAGCTAACAAACAGTTTACAAGTCAAAATCCAACCTTAAAGCTCAAAGAGCTAGCAATCAATAAGGATGTTGATCTCAAAGTAGCCCGAAATTCATTCACACTGGAGGTAGTCTGGAAAGAGGGAAAAGTTAAGAAATCTGAATTCATTACTGGCCTGCGTAGTAAAAACAGTCTAGGATCTCTCCTGACAAAGATAAAAGCTGCAGATCCTTACCTAAAAGGAGAAGATCTCACACTTTCTTGGACAGGGAAGAACAAAAAAAACAATCAGATAAGCTTGACTGATCAAAATAAGACATTAGAAGAGCTAGGTATCCAGCCTAATACAAAGCTCACTATAGCAAAAAACTTACTTATATTCACCTTAGAGTGGGAATATGGTGAAAGTAAGCAAAGTATAGCAACTCAACTTGCAGGTTTCTCAGGTCAGAGCAAGCTAAATGATGTTACCCAATTTTTAAGTCGTCAACTCGAGATTGATTCACAAAACTTAAGCAAGCTAGTCTATACTTGGGGCAATGGAGAAAAAGCTAAACAATCGGAAAAAAGTAGAGAAACCCTTACAAGTCTAGGCATTGATGTGGAGGTAACATCCGTTCAGGTGACCATAGAAAAAGCAAGAAGAGGAAGTAACATACTGATTATCATAGGCTCTATTTGCTTATTAGCATGCATAGTAGCAGCTGTAGCCATGCCGCAAAAGATTAAAAAACTATTTGATAGTTTGAAACATAAGATCAAGCAACGCAATAAGAGAATGAGTAGAAACAAGGCAAAAAATCCTACTATCTGAAGTAAACGGGAACCATTAAAGAGCAATAACTAATAAGACAGGGGAGGTAGCAAATACCTAAAACTATCCCTTACTGCTTCATAGATTTTCTTGTAAGTAGGGACTTCTTCTTTTTGATTACAGCGCTTTGTATAGATATAACCTAAAAGATAAGAAGCATCAGCCCTCTCTTTTAAGTCATTCCGTAGTACTCGGTAGGCTTCTCGCATGCGCCTTTTAACCTGATTACGTTTGACTGCTTTTTTAATACCTTTCTTGGGCACAACGATCAATACCTGGTCTCGGTTGTGTCCCATAAATGGCAAATAGTAAAAACGCAATAACCCAAGCTGGTGCCATTGCCCCTTACTAAAAAGAAGCTGAATCAGCTTTCTTTGCTTCAATCGCATGGAAGATGGGAAGGAATATCTTTTCATGATTATTAAAGTGCTCTTTTTTATGTAATAGTCAAATAGACTGAGTAGTACGAAGATACTCCAAGTCTTCTTGCCAAGGTCCCTTCATAGCCGCCGCAACAGCTAGCTGATCACAATGTTCGTTGAGAGGATGGCCTGCATGTCCTTTGACCCAGTGAAGCTTGACCTGATTTTGCTGAGATAACTTCCAAAAGCGCTGCCAAAGATCTTTATTTTTTTTACCCTTAAAAGAGTTACGAATCCAGCTATTCAGCCACTTTTTCTCAATAGCATTTACTACATATCGAGAGTCCGTATATATTATAATATTCCACCCCATACCCGGGAGTGATTCTATCCCTGCAATAACAGCCCATAACTCCATCCTGTTATTGGTTGTCCAGGAAAACCCCCTAGCTAACTCTTGCTTCCTATGACCATATTCTAGGATAGTACCATATCCTCCCCTCCCTGGATTACCCAGGCATGCACCATCCGTGTGCATTATCACTTTTTTAGCTGAAAAAACCATTTTTTAAAGCTTGTATCGCAAAGGAAATAAGTAGTAATCCCGTGATTCTTTGTAAAACCTGCAAAAAGAGTACACCTACTATCTTTTCTATTTTCTCCGCCCAAGAAAGTATCAAGTAAATCAGGAGTGTATTCAAGAAGAGTGCTCCCAAAACATTAATCAATGCATACATTTCTCTAAAACTCACTAAAGTTGTCAGAGTACCAGCCCCTATGGTCATGGGAAAAGAAAGGGGAACAACAGAAGGATCTTTACCATCTTCTATGGTCATTTTACTAATTGTAATATCAAAAACCATTTCTATACCCAATAGAAGTAAAACTACTCCCCCAGCTGCTCTAAAAATAGTAATAGAAACCTCATTGATGGCAAGCAGATATTTTCCTACTAACAGGAACAAGATACTCAAAGTCAGCCCTGTACCTGTGCACTTCAGTGCATTGATTTTGCCTGATACCTTTTTGGCACGAATCATGAAAGGAATTGCACTTAAGACATTGATCACAACGAAAAGTTGGATCGTTAATTTAGCAATTTCTTGTGTCGAAAGTTGATTCAGAATCGAAGTAATCTTCATGATTAGTTTTTTGATAAGATCGTGCAATTTACATTTTTCTACTTATTTGTCCCTATCAGGCACAAAAGTAGCTCTACTTAATCTCTTACTTTTTGTGTCTGTCATATTTTGATCGGATTGTTAGTAAAACGAAGAGATATCCTTTACTTTGTAGCACTACTACGCTATTTTTGCACTACAATCCAATCAAAACAAGTATGCAAAATATAAGAAACTTCTGTATCATCGCCCATATTGATCATGGTAAAAGCACATTAGCAGATAGACTACTGGAATCGACGGGTACCATTGATAAAAGGGAGATGCGAGCACAGCTATTGGATGATATGGATCTAGAAAGGGAGCGAGGTATTACAATCAAAAGCCATGCTATCCAGATGAAGTATCCTAAAGATGGCGAAGTCTATACCCTCAACTTAATCGATACTCCTGGTCACGTAGATTTCTCTTACGAGGTATCTAGGGCTGTAGCAGCTTGTGAAGGAGCCTTATTGGTAGTAGATGCTGCCCAAGGTATTGAGGCACAAACCTTGTCCAATCTTTATCTAGCTTTAGAGCAGGATTTAACCATTATTCCCATCTTAAACAAAATCGACTTACCCAACGCAAGAGTTACAGATATTAGCGAAGAAATTATAGAGTTGCTAGGATGTACCCCTGATGAAATCATTCAGGCAAGCGCTAAAGAAGGAATTGGTATAGACCACATTCTTGAAGCCATCTTGCAACGTATCCCTGCGCCTCAAGGAGACCCTACTGCTCCCCTACAAGCTATGGTTTTTGATGCAAGCTACAACCCATTTCGTGGTGTGGAAGTATATTTACGACTTTTCAATGGAACTCTTTATACCAGGGATCTAGTACGTTTCATGCAGACCAGCAAACACTATACCGCTGAAGAAATTGGTATTCTACAAAAGAGGCGGATACCACATGCTACCCTTAAAGCAGGGGACGTAGGTTATCTAACTGCCAATATCAGACAAGCCAAAGAAGTCAAAGTAGGCGATACATTAACACATGTAGCAAATCCATGTTTAGAGCCTATTGGAGGATTCACTGAAGTACAACCTATGGTCTTTGCAGGTCTCTATCCTGTAGCCAACAATGAATACGAAACCCTTAGGAAAGCACTTGAAAAATTACAATTAAATGATGCCTCTCTCACATGGCGACCAGAAAAGTCAGCTGCACTAGGCTTTGGCTTCCACTGTGGTTTTTTAGGGATGCTTCACATGGATATTGTGAGTGAAAGACTGACGAGAGAAGCTAGCCTAGAGGTCATTATCACCGTGCCATCTGTAGAGCTTCGTATAACTGATACAAAGGATAAAATCCACATTGTACAAAAACCTACTGATATGCTCCCGCCAGAGATTATCAAGCTCATAGAAGAACCTATGGTGCAGGCTACTATTATGACCCATACGCGCTATGTCGGCTCCATTATGACACTTTGTATCGAAAAAAGAGGTGTTTTTAAAAATCAGCTGCACCTTTCCTCTGATCGCGTAGAACTCATCTTTCATTTGCCACTAGGCGAAATTGTCTTTGACTTTTATGATCAACTGAAGAGTATTTCGAGTGGTTATGCGTCACTAGACTATCGCCCCTTAGGTTTTGTACCTGCTAAGCTTGTCAAGCTAGACGTTTTACTGAATGGGGATAAAATAGATGCGCTCTCTACCATTGTTCATCGAGATAGAGCACATGAGTTGGGTAAAAAAATATGTGAAAAGGCCAAAGATATTATTCCTCCTCATATGTTTGAAGTGCGTATTCAAGCGGCTATTGGCACAAAAGTAGTAGCACGTAGTAGCATTAAAGCAAGAAGAAAAGATGTAACAGCCAAGCTCTATGGAGGTGATGTAACGCGTAAAAAAAAGCTGCTAGAAGCACAAAAAAGAGGTAAACAACGCATGCGACAAGTAGGTAATGTCCGTATGCCTAAGGGAGCCTTTTTATCCATTCTACGCGTCAACTGAAAGAGTCTTTCTACGAAAGCGCTGATATTTTATCATTCTACGCTTCCTATTTGTTATTTTACAACAAACTTCATGATCCAATAATGAAATTTTTATCAAACAATCTCCTATTCCTTTTAGTAGATTGTTTGTTAGGAAAAGTCGCGGCTGATAAGGATCGTAATACCAACTAAAAGAGCGAACTATTTAAACGAAAAAGCATTCCTATGAAAGCAGTAGAAAACAACTTAAAAGCACACTCTTCACCTCAACGAAAAGCTGCTATCCAGGCGGTACATATTACCCAAGAAGCCAATGAAGAGCGTGTGAAAAAACAAAAATCAAGCAATAATGACAAAGACAAAATGGCCAGCTAGCTATGAAAATAGGATCCACATCATTGCACTCATCAAAGTGCAATCCCATGGTACGTATGCTAGAGTCTCTCATGCTACCTCTATTACTACTAGCTACTGCTCCTTTGGCTCTTCAATCAATACATAAACCAGAAAAAGTAATCATAAAGTCTGCATAAAGTCTGTAAGAAAAATAACAAAAGCACGGGAGGTTCCTGACGAAGCAGTATTACAGATACCGTATCGTTACACTACCCAGTCAAGGGGGTTAGCTTCCTTGACTGCAGCAGTTATCGTATGGCTAGTTTATATTTTTATTGCTGTGCAAGCTAAGTACTATTATAGAGCTCGTGATTATTACAGACTGGGGGCGGTAGCCATTTTAGCCATTGTTAACCTTATGGTATTGGTGCAAAGTATCAAAATAATAGCCTTCAAGGGGGATATAATCAGTACAGGAAAAGTGATCATCATACCGACTATCCTAGAAAAAAGTAGCCAAAAGTATATGCTAGGCTCTTATTTCAATAATCAGAGAATTGTACTTCCCTACAAGGATATCGTATTGGTCAAGCGAATATCGCGTCGTGATCAACCTGTTAGCTATTTTAAAGATACCATGGAGTTAACTTGCCGAGTGGGCAACAAGATGCACGCATATAGATTACCCGGTGGCTACTGTCAAGATCCAGCAATGCTAGCCATACTCATAGAACGACTCTATAATCAAGGCGCTATTATTGATATGAGTCATGTGATCAGAAAAAGTAGATGATTTTGCTGTTTGAGTCGTAGCTATAAGAAAATAACAGTTATCTTTATTTGTTTATATCGGTATTTTTCTCTATTTTTAATGCACATTTAACATGTAATAAATGTTAAATGTATTTTTCTTATGATCAACAAAAAAATGTTAAACTCTAAAAAAATTATAGGAATTATAACCGCAGTAGCTCTTCTCTTAGTGATTGCTTTTTCTTTTTATCGTTTCAAAACAAAAAAAATCTTGTCACTCCTCAAAGTAAAAAAATTAAAGGTACCTCACCTTTCCATTAATCCTGAAGCAAGTAACTACTTATCTAAAGTAGTAAGAGAAAAAAAAGGAGTATCGATGGTTCTTTTTTTCAGGTATGGTTGTCATTTTTCACGTGAATTTTTACCTACCTTTCAGCAACTTTCAACCCAGTCTGCTGATTTAAACGTTTTCTTTGGTGCTGTAGAAGTCAATAATGATGTTGATATCCGTACGCAGGAAAAAAAGCAGATTGCTCAACAAATGGGATTGGATATTCAAACGTTTCCCTATATAGTTATTTTCAACAATGGGGAGGTAGCCAAGATCATGCAGGGTGATGAAAAAGAACGAGAAGAGGCTAATATCAGGCAAGCATTAAAACAAGCCAAAGACTTTTACCCAAATAATTATTAAGATCGATTATTAGTAATTACCTAGTCAGGCTCATCAATTGCTGACCAATCCATAACATAGCATAGTTGCTAGCCCAGTTCATCATTATCGTTAACTTAGCGAACTACTCTGTTGATGTATAAGTTCAATCGAGTGATTGAACTGTTCCATAATAAGATATCCCTCCTAGTAAATGCACTACTAGTTGCAGATTTTTTCTTTTATCTTTTTATACTTCTTATAAATTGGGTTACTTATGGCACAATTTACTCATTTACATAGTCATACTGCCTATTCCTTACTTGATGGGGCAGCCTCTATAAAAAGCATCATTCAGCAGACAAAACAACTAGGGATGAATGCCTTGGCCATTACTGATCATGGCAATATGTTTGGCGTACCTCATTTTATCAATGCAGCGCAGCAGCATGGGGTCAAACCCATTATAGGCTGTGAATGCTATGTAGCTTCTGACCTCTATGATAGACGAGATAAGAGACGATACCATCAGCTTCTTTTAGCTAAAAATGAAAAAGGCTATCAGAACTTAGTCAAACTATGCTCACTAGGCTATACACACGGGTATTATTATAAACCTCGCATCGATAGAAAGCATATTGCACTGCACGCAGAAGGTCTGATAGCTACCACCTGCTGTCTAGCTGCAGAAGTCCCTAAAGCGATCATAGAACAAGGAGAAGAAGCTGCTGAAACAATTTTCAAAGCTTGGCTCGATATATTTGGAAATGACTACTACATAGAGCTGCAGCGACATGGCATTCCAGAGCAGGATCGATGCAATCAAGTGCTGCTGCGCTGGAGTAAAAAGTATAGTGTAAAGGCCATTGCTACAAATGATGTACACTATACCAATCGTGAGGATAGCCTCGCACAAGACATCATGCTTTGCTTACAGACTGGCAAAAACTATGATGACCCTAATCGTATGCGCTTTGCCAATGATCAGTTCTATTTAAAAAGCCCTGCAGAGATGACTGCACTCTTCCAAGATGTGCCTGAAACTATTGCCAATACCCAAGAAATCACCGAAAAAGTAAAAGAGATATCACTTGTTCGTGATGTACTCATGCCTAATTTTGAAATACCTAAAAATTTCAGTGACCAAGATAGTTATTTACGTCATCTTACTTTTACAGGAGCTCAAAAAAGATATCAGCCGATCACTCCTGTGATCGAACAGCGCATCAACTATGAGCTAGACATCTTACGACAGATGGGATATGCGGGCTATATGCTCATTGTAAGTGATATGATCGAAGCAGCTAAGCGACTAGGTGTTGTCGTAGGCCCTGGACGTGGTTCGGCAGCTGGCTCAGTAGTCGCCTACAGCTTGGGAATCACCGACGTAGATCCTATTCATTATAATTTACTTTTTGAAAGATTTCTCAACCCAGATCGAGTATCGATGCCCGACATTGATACAGACCTAGATGATGAGGGGCGACAAAAAGTCATCGACTATTTAGTAGAAAAATATGGACAAAATCAAGTAGCGCAAATTATTACCTTTGGTACAATGGGGGCACGTTCTGCCATACGCGATGTTGCTCGCGTGCTAGGCGTTCCCCTTGCTACAGCTGATCAGCTTGCCAAGCTAGTACCTGAAAAGCCTGGCACTTCCCTGGCCCAAGCTTTCAAAGAAGTGCCAGCACTACAAGGCCTTTACAATAACCCTACAACACCAGAAGGGAAGGTACTCCGCAATGCCAAAACACTTGAAAACTCTCCTCGCCATGCAGGTATCCATGCAGCTGGTATTTTAATCGCATCCGATGATCTTACCCAGTACATCCCTGTCAAAAAAGATAAAGAAAGTCAACTCCTCGTCTCTCAGTATGATGGCTCTGTGATTGAAAGTGTAGGTATGCTCAAAATGGACCTCTTAGGTCTTAAGACACTATCCATCATTCGAGATACAGTCACCATGATTCCACAAGAAGAGCAACCTTTAGATATCAAGTCTATCTCACTAGATGATGCCAAGACATTTGAACTATATCAGCGTGGCAGGACGATTGCTATCTTCCAGTTTGAGTCAGAAGGGATGCGTCAGTGGCTTACTAAACTTCAACCTACTAATATTGAACACTTGATTGCTATGAATGCACTCTACCGACCTGGCCCGATGCAGCATATTCCTTCTTATATAGAGCGCCTTCATGGCAGGGAAAAGGTAACCTATCAGCATGCTGTGCTAGAAAAGGTACTATCACCTACCTATGGTATTCCCGTTTATCAAGAGCAGATTATGCAGATGGCCGAAACAGTAGCGGGCTATACCGTAGCTCAAGCAGATTTATTACGGCGTGCAATGGGTAAAAAAAAGAAAAAAGAGATGGATAGACAAAGAGCAGTATTTATCGAAGGGGCTCAAAAAAAGAATCATATTTCGGAAGAAAAAGCCATAACTATCTTTGATATGATGGCTGCCTTTGCCGAATATGGGTTTAATCGCTCTCATGCTGTGGCTTATACAGTATTGTCTTATCAGACAGCCTACCTCAAAGCACATTATCCCGCAGCTTTTATGGCAGCAGTGCTTACCCACAATCAGAAAAATATCACTAAGCTCGCTTTTTTGATCGATGAATGTCACCGCATGGGTATTGACGTGCTAGGACCCGATATCAATGAAAGTCAAGTCGACTGCTCTAATACCGATGCTACTACCATACGTTTTGGACTAGCTGCTATTAAAGGAGTAGGTCGACAAGCAGTCGAAAGCCTTGTCAGTTATCGCAATCAAAAAGGCGTTTATAAGAATTTTCATGAAGTAATAGCCACTTTTGTAGATCCCTTGCACAATAAAACCCCTAGCAGAAGTACATTAGAAAATATGGCACAAGCGGGAGTTTTCGATAACTTGGGCACCATCCATCGTAAGCAATATGTAGACAAAGAGACTAACCAAATAAGCTACATAGAGCAAGTATTGCGCTATGAGCAGAAACGCTATAAAGAAAACAATCAGGCACAACAATCACTCTTTGGTTCGTCAGCAGAATCAATGAAGAGCTATGCCACTCAGCCTAGCTCTCCTGAAGTATCGCCCTATACTGATCTAGAAAGACTACAAATCGAAAAAGACCTTTTGGGATGTTATGTTTCAGGTCATCCACTAGCTCCTTTTCAGCTAGATATCAACCATTTATGTACTTCAAATACACAAAATGCACTAGCGTCCCCTAATCAACTAATTACTCTAGCAGGTATGGTCACCACTGCCAAGCATCTCCAGAACAAGCAGGGTAGAAAATTTGCTAAGTTTACCATTGAAGATCAACTGGGGACCTTAACACTATTTCTTTTTGCTGAAAACTATAGTAAATACCAACACTTAGCACAGCTTCATGAGTTTGTCTACATCAAAGCAAAAGTAAAAGAGCGCCCATACCAAAAAGATGTATGGGATATCACGATACAAAGTATGGAACCGCTTCACGACATACGAATCAAGTATACCAAACAGACGGCTATTAAGCTAGATATCTCATCCATTACCCCCTTATTAGTAGAGCAGCTTTACAAAGTGATCACTGACAATCCAGGAAAATGTCCACTCTCTATTTATTTGGTCGATCCTGCATCATCTACAACCATTACTACCCGACCGCGTAAACTACGTATCACTCCTACCAATGCTTTCTTTGAGCAGCTAGATAGGTTATCAATCACCTATCGTATACAAGCTTGAACAGTTTTTATTATATTTGCGCTATTCAACAGTTTTTTGTAATCATGTTTGCCAGATATAAGAAAAAAATTAGATGGGCTATCTCTTTCATAGCAATAACTACCCTCATTGCACAACATAACATCAGTGCTCGGGAGGATATTACTCAGCAAGATAAGCAAGTGGTTGAGCAAACTTTCATGCAAAAAATCAAGCCTTATATTAAGCCAGTCCCACTAGTATCTATAGGAGCTATTGTAGTAGTTGCGTTTGTAGTGACTATCATAGCCTGGAGGCGGTGTGCTCACTTTGACTATGATAAGATAGCTGAACAAGTGAATAAAGATTTTTTAGGCGATCCAGAAATAGGAAAAAAAAATGCACTCAATTTGCTCGATGAAGTGAATAAAACGCTGAAAGATGAGAAAGAGGATATCATAGCATTCATGAAGACATTTAGAAGAGAAGAACACTTTAAAGATGTGGGAAATGCCTTTCATGATTTTACACAATACTACATTTATAGAGATAAAATAGTCAGTATCACACAACAAGCAACTGATAAGGATAATGCATATGAAGAAATGAGAAAACAGCTGAAACTTCATGAAATAATAAAGGGAGAAATGATATTCTTAAATCGTGGAGTTTATGAAGCTATTACAGCTAATCAAGGAGATAAGCGTTCAAATGCCGTTAACTATATAGCGGCCATGTATCTCTCTTTGGCCAATACTTATCGGGTCGCTCAGGCAAAAGGATTGACTTATATCCTCTTCACAAAAGCTTTTGAAGGGAAATGCTTTGGAGAGACCCAAGAAAGCATCGAAGAGACTAAGAGAATACTTTTGAAGAAAGATCAAGCAGAAGTAGGTTTTCCTGAAGAACTTCAAAAATGGTATGAATCCGAACAAAGCAAAACCATTATAGAATATGCCTTAGTACCTGAATTTAATAAATATTGGGCTAGAAATAATAAACAATTCTATGGGGATTTCTTTAAAAATAAATATGATAAATATCCTGATTTAAAAGATGCAGCTATATTGCTTGACAATATTTTCATAAATTATCTCAAAAAAGAAGATTCTAAGGAGTATGATAAAAGATATAATCCCTACTTTAGCAAGTATATATATTCTTATACTTTGAAATTTTTACCTATCAAACTTAAGCATGTAAAGGAAGCAAAAAATCTTACAAAAAAAGAAATTTTGAAAGAACTAAAAGAGGCAGTTGATCCAAGAAAATTTTCTACTGAAGAAATATCAGACCGAGAGCTTCAAAAATTCATAAAGGGTCAAGCAGGAAGTATATAGTTTGTAATGCGTGCATTAGTAAAAGTAATTTTTTATATAGGTCAATAGCTCTTTGAGGTTTTAGAAAGGCCCAAAGTGAGTGCCTTGGGCCTTTCTAACTTGCTCTTAATATTCTTAAAAAGTCTACTGTATGTATATTCCTTGATTGAGTTACTATTTTGTAAGGATTATTCTAAAAAAAGTAGTATTTTTGATAATTCTTCAACAAAAATAAGTAAATATGTCCACCCATAAGCTAAATATAGAGTCAATCAATAAGCTACTAACAGAATTGGAAGATCATAAGGAATTTCTAACTTACAAAATAAGAGAGGAGATGAGAAAGTATGATTGTCTATTAAATAGAACAAGGAACAACAAAGAAGAAATCTTACAGCTTTATCAATCTATTCTTTCCTTCGATAGTAGCAAGCAAGAAGAAAAGATAGATCGCCTGGATGATTTACTAATAGCTAACGAAGAAGCGCATATACAATCTCTCATTCTAATTAGAGGTATTGCAGATAGGTTAGACAACCTTGCGCTACTGGTAACATCAGAGAATACCCAATCATGAATAATCTTTTAGACCTCATTTAAAGTATCTACAATTGCAACAATAGCTTGCAGGATACGAAGAGCCAACGGAAGACTACCAGTGACCGCTTTGTGTAAGAATAGTGGGAGAGGTTCCTTTTCCTACTCGACATGAAATATTTTTGAATAAAAATATTTCATGTCGATCTCTAGACAAGGTTGTCTCTTGATGCCCATAAGCAAAAAAAATTGAATTTCATGGCTTTTGGGTACTCTTTATTCATTTTCGGGGATTCTTATCTAGAAAAATGTTAATAGAGTCACCTATACAGCTATTTTTTTAATGATTGAAACAGTTTTGTGTTCTTGTCACTGACCCCTATTTGGACTTTGGGAGTGCTTGGTTTATTGAGGCTCTTGTCTCTCCTCAATTTCTCTTTCTTTTAGCTCATATTCTATACTTAGTTGTAGCTGCCCTTTACGAAGGTAAATTTTTGATAGGCTGTTGTAGATAGTAGCAATATCTTGGTGATGTTTACCCGGCGTTTTAAGAAATATTTCGAGTGCTTTTTTATAATATTGGATGGCTTTGCCGTCCTCATGCTTCATGTAGTAACCCATGCCTAAGTTGTGATAACTATCAGCAGTTTCTTGATGCTCTTCACCCAAGACTTTAAGGCGTATTTTGAGTGATTTTTGCAAGTATTGGATCGATTTGTCGTACTCATGCTTGCTGTAGTAACCTACACCTAAGTTGTTATAAGCATAAGCAGTTTTTTGGTGGTCCTCACCCAATGTTTTAAGACGTATTTTGAGTGATTTTTGCAAGTATTGGATGGCTTTGTCATACTCACACTTCCAGTAGTAACCCATGCCTAAGTTGTAATAAATAGTAGCAGTGTTTTGGTGGTTTTCACCCAACTTTTTAAGAAATATTTTGAGTGATTGTTGATAGTATTGGATTGCTTTGTCGTACTTTCCCTGATCGTGGTAAGCATTCCCTAGTTTGTTGTAAATGTTAGGAATGTTTTTAAATGATCTTTTTTTATAGGTCAGAAGATAATATATTACATCATCGTTATTTTCTTTGCAGGCTTGTAGAAGATGCTCTTCGGCTGTTTGTAGATTAGTATGAGCTTGAGTAAAGGTCTGATATTTGGTCTTTAATTGTTGTCTGGGCTGCCATACTTTGTAGATGAATAATACTCCGATAAGCAGGGCAATGAATGAGATAGCAGCTAGATATATGTGTTTTGTCTGTATCATTATTTTTATATTATTAGCACAAAATAATGGTCTTTTTAGGGATTCCCAAGATAAAGTAAAATCCACATCTAATGTCGCCCTTTATTAGAAATAGAAAAGGGTTACGTATACAAGTATAAGAAGAAAAAAAATTTAGAGGTTAAACCGGACTTTTGAGTTTTAATTCTATTAAAATTAGCAATTTTTTAGGGTCTGTGAGGAGTAGAGACGTTTTTGTTTAAAAACATGCTATGTGAGTTTTACAGAAAGTTGCCCCCTCATGTCCATAAGCAAAACAATAGGTAAAATTCACCACTTTTGGATACTATTTATTCATTTTCGAGGATTCTTACAATTTTTATCAGCGCTAAGAAAATATTAATAGAGTTGCCTATAGAGCTATTTTTTTAATGATTTCTATAGTTGTGTATTTTCGTGACTGACCCTGAGCAATCTCAAGGAGATAGGATGCGTGCCCATTAGTAACTTTCTATTACATCATATAGCTATAAACTGGTTGTTGTTTATAGCTATCAACTTGTTGGGGATTTTTAATAACCTCTCTAAAAGGCCTATGATAATAACTTTGGCTATAATTTTCAACAGTTTCGTCCTTTCCATTCTTAATGGAAGATAATGCAGTCAACAGCTCATCTTTCTTTCCTTTTTTGTTTTGTCCAACTAGGAAGCAACTTATTCTCAAATGATTGACTAATGCAGCAATTAGCTTTATTCTGCGATCTTTAATAGCCAGATGCAGCATAGTCTGCTTCATAGAGTCAAGCTGATAGAAAAGAATAGCAGCTTTATATCCCCTATGATGATACGTCCATCGAAAAGACTTGGGATGACACTTGATCAGCTGGTCATACTCAGATAAATACACATATCCCAATACCGTTTCCCTTAATATATTAATGAATAAGTAGCCAAGCTCTGGATTAGCCTTTCTAAGGTAACCAATAACTAATAAGTTGTGTCGATTCAGGTTGTAAACTGAAAGCTCAAGCCCCTTTTCCAGTTCTTTTACAATCATCGTTTTTTGACCCAGATTACCCTTCTTTGCCTTTTCAATGCATTGATCAGTTGCTAGAAATGCTTGCCAGCAAGTAATTGGGCAAGCAAGGAGAGAATATAAAATCTGTAAATAAATTTTTTGAATGGCCATTTTACGAAAAGAATGTATTTAATTTACAACCATTATGAAAATATAAAATCAAATAAATGGCTGACTTAAATGAGCTACTCCATGCTCTATACGTCATCCATTCAATAGGCTTGCAATAAAAATAGTAACCAAAGCATACATAACCTACGCTTTAGAGAAGATTCTAAAAACATATCGTTCATTTTCTTTATTAAATTCATCTTGCAAGACCAAAACAATCATCTAAAAAAATGGTTTCTCTAAACAAAAAAATATCTTTGACGATTGCACAAGGCATAATTTTAATCATGCCAATTCAGTCAACTCATGCATTTCTTAATACAAACTTTATTCCCAAAAATCCACCATGGTCCGTTCCGCAAAATCAAGCGATATTCCCTCGCTCGTTGAACTTCATCTCTATGCATGGATAGCACTCTATAAAAATTGGGTGCGTCCAGATCAACAACCCAGTCTTGATCGCAGCTACAGAAGTGAAAAGTTTCAGCGCATGATTGCTAGTCCAGATCATGTAGTACTTGTAGCTGAAGTCAGTGGTAGAGTGGTAGGCATGGCGCTTGCGGGACCCAATATATATTACCCTGATCCCTACTACACTACCTGTATCGAATGTCTTTATGTATATAAAGCCTACATCAGGCAAAGCATCGGTGACAAGCTATTTGATACCCTACTTGCGCAACTGAAAGTGGAAGGAAAAAAGAGGGTAATGCTCTGGTGTATCGCAAAAAATGAAGCTGGACGTCGCTTCTTTAGTCAAAAAAAGGTCATCTTATCAAACAGGTTCCCTTGCCTGAATATTTTCAAGGGACTGCCTCCGTTGTTTTCACTTGGGAGCTCTGATAGTAATCAGTTTTCCTAACCTCTCTTAAGAAATGGTACTCCTTTTAACCCTAAGATGGTTGCTTTTAGAGGATGAATCATCCCCTAATATAAGTATATTACCTAAATTTGTGCCATGAAAAATAACAGATACTTATTTGCATTCTTGCATCTTATTTTCTTGGGTGCTGGAATTTCTAGAGCATCAGCAAGTTATCAAGTTCAAGAAAAGCAGCAACTAAAGAATAAAAAAGTTATCTGCACATTGACCTATACTTTTCCTAAGAAACTGATCGAAGAGAGGGAAGATAATCCTATAGATCAGCGCATTACTATCATCAGAAAATATGAGGGAGCTAAAATATCTAAGTTACAACTCCCTCAAGAAGATAAGATTGTCCTCAAGCATATCGATACAGACGAAGAAGCGAAAAATATTAAAGAGCTCTTAGAAAAAAGTAAAGAATTTCTGGAGCAATATGATGCTTACTTACACAAAGAAGCTGGTGGAGGGAGTAGTATTTCAAGCATTAAAATGACTTGGAGTGGAAGCTATTCGGATTATTTTAAAAAAGCGATCATTTTTTATGAACAAGAGCAAAAATTAATACCTGTCGGAGGTATAGGTTTCAATCATCAACCTCATGGAAAAGGAATAAGTGAGCTATTCTTATGGAAGGGAGCTCCTAAGTATCTCGAGAAAAAAGTCAAGAATGCCAAAGGCGTTATGTGTGCTGCACAAAAAGCCTTCTGCATTTTCCACTTTTACAGAAAAGAATCAAAGAACTCTATACTAGCTTACAGCGATATACATAATATAAGCTCGCAAAATTCCTGTAAAAGAACAGGGTTTAAGAATACAAAAAGGAGAGAAAAGAGCAATGAAAACTGCATTCAAAACGAGGGAAAGACTTGCACTTATCTCATCTATGAATTGAAAAAAAGTGAACTTAAAGTAAAATTTACTTTAGAGAAAGAAACGACAAATAAAACAGAACTAAAATCACCCTTTATTGCCCTCAACGCGCAAAAGAGGAAAGGAAATACCGATCCTAGTACTACTCCCTACATGAAACCTTCTAGTCAGAAAAAAGAACCCAAATCGTCTGCTTGGATCGGGTATGCTAGCATGATTATACTTGAACTATCCTATTTATTGATCATAGGCTATTTTATCTCCCCTTCAGAGAAGAAAGGTGGATCATTAAATAAAAAATAAGTCTCGAAAGAAGAAACCTAAAAAACAAAGAGAAAAGTCTGCTCGACAATCTTCTACAAAAATGGGTTGGTATGCCCCTTGATATACTTCCATACCAAATGCACCCCAAATAAGTGATCAAGTCAATCCCGTGAGAAAATTAAGGCAGTAAGTGGATCTTTTATTTTTTTCTTTAGTTTTGTTCTATTCTTTTACATTATGATTACAATCGAAAAGCTCAGCCAATATATAGGCGGACGTACACTGTATGAAAATCTCAATCTCCAAATCAATCCATCAGACAAAATAGGTCTTGTAGGGTATAATGGTAGTGGGAAGTCTACCCTTTTCAAAATCATGGCAGGTGAGAGTACACCTAGTCAAGGAAAAGTTAATAGGGGTAAGGAAACTACCATAGGCTTTCTGAATCAGGAGTTACTCTCTTATCAAACAGAGCAAAGCATTAAAAATGTAGCCATGCAAGCCTTTGGTCATGTCATTAAAATTCAGCAAGCTATAGATGCTACCTTGCTGACTATGGAAAAAGAGTACTCGGAAGAGTTGATGGAAAAATTAAGTCACTTACAAGAACAGTTTACACTCCTCAATGGCTATGATATAGAGTCCAAAACTGAGCAGGTACTTGAGAGCATGGGCTTTACAACAGAAGAACTGAATCGCCCCTTTAGTGAATTTTCTGGTGGATGGCGTATGCGCGTACTCTTTGCCAAGCTCTTATTACAAGAACCCTCCTTGTTATTATTAGACGAACCTACCAATCACCTAGATATCGTATCTATCCAATGGGTAGAGTCCTACCTCAAGCGCTACCCGCACGCACTCATGGTTATATCACACGATAAGCACTTCCTTGAAGCTACTACCAATAAAATTTGGGAAATAACTCATGAAAGAGTCGATGTTTATAATGGCAATTACGCTTTTTATGAGCAAGAAAAAGAGCAAAGAAAAAAAACACAGCAAAATGCCTATGTAAATCAGCAAAAGGAAATCAAAAAAACAGAAGCTTTTATTGCTAGATTTAGGGCCAAAAGTAGCAAAGCAAGTCTTGTTCAGTCACGTATTAAATCTCTCAATAAGATAGAAAAAATAGCACCTGTCGAAGATGATAAGGTACGTATCAAAATACGCTTTCAAATCCAACAAACTTCAGGTAAGGAGGTAGCCCACCTTGATCATATCAGCAAGGCTTTTGATGAGCTATCACTTATCAAAAATAGCACAGCACACATACGCAGAGGAGATAAAATTGCCTTGATTGGGATGAATGGCAAAGGTAAGTCTACACTCCTCAAGCTCATAGTAGGGGCACTGCCTCTCGATAATGGGAGTATTACCTTAGGACACCACGTCACAGTAGGTTTTCATACACAGCACCAGCTAGAGTCACTTAAAGCAGAGGATACTATCTACTCTACACTGCATCATGCACTACCCAATCCCAACGAAAGCAGTATCCGTGCAATACTAGGTGCTTTCCTATTTCGTGATGATGATGTGTATAAGCCTATCAAAGTTCTTTCAGGAGGAGAAAAGGCACGCGTATCTCTAGCTCGCAGTCTAGCGCTAGGGCCCAATTTCCTAGTACTAGACGAACCTACCAATCATCTAGATATGGTGGCTATTGATGTGCTCTGTCAAGCACTACAGCAATATGAAGGGACCCTACTTTTTGTTTCACACAATCGCTATTTAATAGAGAAAGTAGCAAAAACCATTTGGTACTTAGAAGATGAAAAAATAAAAGAATATGCTGGTTCTTATAGAGAGTTTAGCAATTCCGAAGCAAGTATTTTTGGCTGATGCAAACAAGAAAGCGTATAGACGATCCACTTTATTTAACTATTTTTCGGAGCGATGATCCCTTTTATTAATTGGTAGTATCTATCATATAGACTCAAATTATGCAAAGGCCTTCCTTTCACACCATTTACATGCAGCTAGCTCAACTACTAGCCCAGCGCTCTTCCTGCATTAAAAAGCAGGTAGGAGCAGTCATTACTCGTGATACGCGAGTAGTTACTACAGGCTACAACGGCCCCCTTGCTGGTACTTATAACTGCCATGAGAAGTGGCCTCAAAAAGGCTGCCCCAGAAGCCTGCGAGGAGGCTGCTCATTGGCTATTCACGCCGAGCACAATGCAATTCTTTATGCACTTCAAAGTCACGTACAACTAGCAGGAAGTACGCTTTATGTAACCCTATCTCCCTGCTTACCTTGTGCTAGGCTTATTTTGAGTGTCGGTATCCAACATGTATTATATCAAGACTCTTATGCAAAGCTCAAAAATCTAGATCATGATGAAGGGATTGCCTTTCTTAGGGAGTTTAACGTACATGTAGATCAGTATACAACTCCCCTAAAAAGTGTGTTAACTTAAAACTAGTAACTAACTGCAACATGAAAATCAAAGAAGTTTCTTTCTTAAAGAGTATTACTCATTATCAGCAAAGACCCCAACCTGCCCAACCTAGCTTTGTCTTTTTGGGAAGGTCTAATGTAGGCAAGTCCTCGCTGATCAATACATTACTAGGCAGAAAGCAAATAGCAAAAACATCTTCCAAGCCAGGAAAGACACAGCTCATCAACTACTTTACTGTCAATCAAGCTTGGTACTTGGTCGACGCTCCTGGTTATGGCTGGGCACACATAAGCCAACAAGTTAAAAAAAAATGGACTAAGATGGTGCGCGACTACCTCTTATATACGGCCGAGCTTATAAGTTCTTTTCTATTGATAGATAGTCGCCACCCACCACAACAGAATGATCTTGACTATGTACAATGGTTGGGAGAAAATAAGCTACCTTTTAGTATTGTTTTTACAAAAGCTGATCTTCCTAAAAAGAATGAATTGCATCGCAATGTAGCTGCTTTTAAAGAAATCATGAAGCCTTACTGGAGTGAATTCCCTCCCTTTTTTACTACCTCAAGTAGAAAAAAAATAGGGATTGATCAGATCCTTAGCTACATCAACAAATGGCTACCAGTGACTTAATCATCGATTCTTACACAACTATACAGGAGAAAATCAAAGAAAAAATTCCGAAAATAACAAATTCAGTTAACTATATAAGTCAGCGGGTCAGTGATTGCTCAGGCTAGTTTGCTAAATCTGGGAAAAATCATTACATTAGAAAAACTTATCGCTTTCTGCTTAGACATGTTCTTATCTATACTTTATATCAAAAAATACTGGAACAAGATAATAGTAAGCTCTCTCTTATTTACACAAACTCAAATATTCTGTGCTATTTGGCTAGGAAATCAGCAAGGACCTTATACCCACTCAAATAATGTTGACATTAGGAATCTGATAAGTGCTATGAACAAAAGAAAAAAGCAAGATAAAACAGACTTTCAAGCTCAATCAGATGATATTAAGCAGATAATGTATGCTATCGAGGAGAGAAATCAAGAAAAATTTGACGAACTAATAGAAAAAGTAAATATAAGTCGCCCTTACTTATTCAAGATCAAGTATATACAAAAAGTGCAAGTAGGAGGTATTCGAAAGGTTAATATTATTCGTAAAAGAATTTTACCTTTTTTAGCATTGAGAGGTTGGCACTATGGTTTTACTAAGGCATTTAGTAAGATTCAAACAGCTAATAACTTTGATATTAATGCACAAGATGAAAATGGGGTGACGTTATTAATGCATGCAGCATTCGCAGGATACTTAAACATTGTTAAGTACCTCGTAAATCAATCTACTAAACAAAATCCGATTGACTTCTTTATAGTAGCAACAAAGCAAATAAGTACTTTTCATACCGATCATGCCCTTGCAAGAGCCTTTGTAGGTCTTGAACACACCATCCAGGGATATGGTAAGAGTATCGGCCTAACAGGCAATCAGCATGTTGATATCATTAATCTTTTGGCAGAAAAAATGTTAGCAAAAACAATAGCAGATAAAGATCTAGATGAACTTAAAAAGCTAATTTTTAATAATAATCTTTTGGTACCAAGACTAAAAAACTACCTACAAATAAGATTCAAAAAAAATCAAGTTACCCCAGCTGGCTGGATAGCAGGATCAGGATGGCTAGAAGGACTTATTCAGCTTATGAAAGGTATAAGCAACATTGATGAACGTCAAGACGGATCGGGAAGAACATTACTCATGCTGGGCGCAGCTGGAGGCAAACTACCCATTGTAAAAGAGCTAGTCAGGCGTGGTGCTTGGATTGCTTTAGAGGATGACGATAACTGGACTGCCCTTACGCATGCTGCTCGTCATGGCAGGCGAAATATTGTTGACTTCTTAGTAAAAAATGGCTTTAATCAAGATAAAAAAAACTACCAGGATCACTGGAATGATGCCCTCTTCTATGCAGTACACCATGGGCATATCTCAGTAGTAGAAGTGTTATTGGAGCTGCAAAAAGCAAAAATGGTAGACCTGACTATCAATACAATAACATTTAAAGACGAAGAGGCTACAACTAATGAAAAGACAACACTGATCGAAGCTATTCAACAAGGCTATGTTACTATCGTTAGCATCCTACTCAATGCCTTAAAAAAAGGTGAAGAAATTAAAACAGACAAAAATGGAAGAGGGCCCATCATGTACGCTGTCCAGTGTAATCAAGTAGAAATTTTAAGATACTTGGTTGATATCAACAACCCATTAATCATAACAAAAATACAAAAAAAGATTATTAAAGATATTGACCAAAAAGATAACACAGGGAAAACCGCTTTCATGTATGCTGCTTATCATGGCTATACAGATATGGGAGAAATCCTTATTGAAGCAGGTGCTAATATTAACCTAAAAGATAATGAAGAATGGACAAGTACTATGTACGCAAGCATGAATGGACACGTGGATTTTCTAAAAAAAATGTACGAAGTAAGTACCCAATCTATCGATATCAATGCACTATCTGAAACAAGGCATACAGCACTCATATACGCCATCGTGAATAATCAGAGAGCTATAGTCAAATTTTTACTTGAAAAAGGTGCTAATGTACTCATCAGTGATGACCAGGAAAGAAACGTTTTACTGCATACTTGCCGTCATGGACATGTAAAAATCTTAATGGATTTATTAAAATTAGAGAGCAACCCTGTGAATCATGTTGTGGAAGAGGCAACATCAAAAGAGCAAGTAACAGTAACGAATGATTTAAATGAGGAGTCAAGTCTAGAGAAATTTCGTCAGCAGTTTATTTACTGTGAGGATAAGGAGAAAAGAACAGCACTGATGATAGGTATAGCCAATGGGCATATTGGCATTGTCAAAGCTTTAATAGAGCAAGAGAAAAAAGACTATTCTGCAGAAGAAGCACAACATCAATGGAGCTGGCATAAAAAAGACAATAAGCACTGTAATATCATCAATTATGCAGCTGTATATGGTCATAACGATATTTTAAGCTACTTGTTAGATCCTCAGAACAATCTTGATTTAGATATCAATAATCAAAATGATGAAGGAGAAACACCACTTATACAAGCTGCGAAGGGTGGATATAAAAAAATCACTGAGTTACTTGTAAACGCGAATGCTAGCCTAAACCAAGAAGATAATCATGGGAAAGACGCCTTGGGATATGCCCTTGCATATCATCATTTTAATGTAGCTAATTTACTATATAAAATTAGTAAGAAAAAGAGAGTAGAAAATCCTTCTATGAGTAAAATGGAGAAATTCATGCAGCAAAAAAGTAGCCATATGCCAATCGGCATCAATATAGAAGAAGGGGATATACCGCTTATACAAGAAAATAGTAGTATACCTTCTGAAGAAGATACCTTGTCTAATAAAGATGAGCTAACAAGCTTAGAAAAAGAAATAAAGCCATATCTTAGTCAAGATCAAGGTTCACAGCAAGATAGTGCCATAAAACAAGGAAAAAAAGAAAGAGTACTAACGGCGCTAGATAAACAAGCCATAGAGGTAGTTTCTTCAGTAGATGATTCAGTACCTAGTGAGAATAGCTTCTTCGTTAATAGCACTACCGATCCCACTAAAAAACAGGGATCACCAAATACAAGCAATGGAAAAACCATACTCTTACTGGTAATGATCATAGGCTCTCTACTAGTAGCGGTCATAAGCCAACTGACTATGCGATATCTTAAAAAAAAACTAGTAAAAAAGTCAAAATGAGTAAAGGCCAGCCGGGAGAATAGAAGAGAGTGTAATTTAAACTCTGTCTAAGGTTTCAAATGTAAAGTTAAATCAAGAGGCATTCTAGCTCCAAATCTAATGGTTAATTGCTGTGCTGTCAAACCCCAATGTGACAAAGGTGCACTCCACTTTTTTTCTATGTT
>JBCCTJ010000004.1:0-42288 GCA_039198585.1 Bacteroidota bacterium | reverse complement strand
TTCGTAACAGTATGAGATATATAGCTCATAAACATAGTAAAGAGTTTCTTGAAGACTTAAAGACCATCTATAAGGCTCCTACAAAAGAAGTTGCTGAAAGTAACCTCCAACAGTTAGATGAAAAATGGTCTACAAAGTATCCTCATGTCGTGTGTTCTTGGCAGGTTAATTGGCCTGAACTTTCTTCCTACTTTCAATATCCTGTTGATATGCGTAAGCTCGTGTATACAACCAATGTGATAGAGAGTTTCAATAGCCAATTAAGGAAAATAACTAAAACAAAGAGGGTATTTAACACAGACACTGGCCTCATGAAATTGCTATATTTAGTACAAGAAAATATAACTAAAAAGTGGATTGGTACTATTCATTTTTTAGTTATGTTCGAGTTAAATCATTTAACCCAACTCTAGCATTGGCCACATCACCCTTATTTTACATTTCTTATTTTTAAGTTTTTATTTTACATTCCTCACTATTCACTCCTATTGCGCTTTAATATAATAATGTTCCTACCTTTTCTCCACACAAGACTTTCCTCAGTTCTTGGGGACGAGTTGCATTATACACATGTATGTTCATCTGATTGGCTATGCACATTTTTAGGGCTCCTCTGTCCATCACTTCTAGTTGCTTTTTGATAGCCTCTTTCAGAGACAAGGTAGTATAAAGTCTAGCTGCTGGATTTTGCTTCGGATCTTGCGTATAGACACCATCTACCTGTGTCCCTTTGATGCAAATATCTACTTCTAGCTCTATAGCAGCGAGTGTTGCTGCTGAATCAGTCGTGCATCCTGGTTCGCCAGTTCCACCAGCTAAGACAACAATTTTTCTTTGACTCAGATATTCTTTTGCTTTCGTGGGATAGTAAGGTTCTCCAATAGCAGGGATCGCAAGACGTGTCATCAAAACTGCGGATAGGCCTACAGCTTGCAGTGCATGATGCAGTGCTATACCATTCATGACGGTAGCTAATAAACCCATGTAGTCTCCCGCTTCTTTTGACATACCTAGCTTAGCTGCTTGCTTACCTCTCCATATATTGCCTCCTCCTATGACAATAGCTATCTGAGTGCCTAGCTGATATGCTGCCTTTATTTCAGTAACATAGTGATGAATATATTGAGGGGCAATGCTGGTACGACTGTTTTTTCCTAGTATTTCTCCGCTAAGTTTTAGAACAATATCTTGATGAATCATAGCTATGAAAATAATTACAATACCCAATATCTATCTTTCTATACTTATCTCTATAAAAAGCCTACTTGATTAGTTAGTTGTACTAGAATTACATTATTATGTGATCTTTATTTTCTTGATTTTTTGTTACTTGTTGGGCAATTGCTTAATTTTTTGTTATGTACTGTTTTTTTCGCAATCTACTATTGACATTGCTCTCACGCCTTTTTTTCTTGCCAGTTATCTTGTACAGTATCAAGAGTACTGACTATACTCCTTCAAGTGGCTCTGTTCAGGTAGCATCGATCGGTGTAACATATTCATCCAAAGAGAGTTCTAGTCATCAAAGCAGTGAACCTCATAAATCACTTACTCCCACGACGTTGAGTGGCTTAAATGACTTGAATAATAGTGTTGATGAAGGATCCAATAAAAAGAGTAGAGAGTTCGATATTGAGAGCTTACTTAGGGAACAAAGCAAGCCCAATAAGTGCTATGCTTGCTGTTGTACTAAAATATTTGGAAAGGTCATCACTCTTTTTTCTGATTGCTGTAAAAAGTCGCTCTCTTTTTGTTGTTGCTTCTCTAAGCCAAGTGAAGATAAAACAATCGATATCAAAATTATGAATAAACTAGAGCAAAACGCCAAACAACACTCTAACCTGAGAGAATTTACTACAGATGATGTTATTGCCTTCCAAAAAGAAATTATAAAACCTATTATCGCTGCAAGTCAAAAGGCTAATAGAGAAAAAATGGAATCAATGACTAAGAAAATCAATCAAATCATCAAAGTAGTCAATGGTTTGAAAAAAAATGAAGAATCAAGACATTCATTAATAAAATATCCCAAGTTCAATTTATCTAATCAAATAAGTTTCATTCCAGAACATTCACTTCCTTTAGATACTGAATATGAAAATAATCATCCCTACAACAGGTATCCACCTGGTCTAAATATCATCAATGAAAATCAGATTACTTCTCTTAGAATAAAAGCTTGTGATTCTTTCCGTAGCAATAGCAATGCGAGAGAATCGATGGCGAGTATCACTATAGCAACCCCTGATTGTCAGTTAGGGGATGATTCTCTCGGTATTATAGAAACTAGCCCTTTCCCACCCAGTGATGAAGACAATGAAAAAGTATCTACCCTGCGTCCTGCTCCAGCAGCTAGTCAAAGTAAACAAGCAAATGACACTTACTCTATTTAAGGGCAGTCAGGAGAATGCGAAACTGTAGAAATCATTAAAAATAACTGTATAAAGGACGCTATTAACATTTTTGTACATAAAAATTGTAAAAATTCCCGAAAATGAAAAAAGTACCCAAAAGTAGTGAATTTTTATCCCTTTTTTTGCTTATGGAAATGAACGGAAAAGCTTATCTAGAACTCATATGGAATGTTTTTAAACAAGAATGTGTCTACTTCTGACTACATCTATTTAATAGTGTCAATGTGATGATGTGACTACTACTTCGTGTAGCTTGTCTACGTGAAAGTATAGCTTGGCAACTTCGCATATTCTTTCAGGCGTTATACTTTTTGCTCTTTCATAAAGATGCTGATAGTAGTGCATATCCATACTATGTGTACAGGTAGTCCAATAAAATTTAGCAAGTGAAAAAATACTATCAAAGTTAGCTAAGAGCCTCCCTAATACGTAGTTCCTGAGTAACTCCATCTCTTTTTTATTGGCTAGTTGACTCTGTAACCCAATAATCTCTGTTTTGATTGCATCAATGGCTTCTTCTGTTGCACTTTGAGTGACTTCAGTAGCAATGCACCAGTAAGTATTTTGTTCCCAAGGAACCATATGTGAGTAAATACCGTAAGTATATCCTTTCTTTTCTCGTAGGGTTTGCATCAGACGAGAACCAAAAAAACCTCCTAGCAATACATTTGCGATGAAAAGATCAGCATAATCAGTATGATTGTATAAAATAGTCGGTTGCCCCATCATCACACTACTTTGCTTGCTATTGGAATGTATAATCCGCTGTTGCTGGTCGCCTGGCTGTAAGTCAGGTGCTGTAACTTCTTGATGCGTGATAGGGATATGACCAGCTAAGACTTTTTTGATTAATCTAGAGCGTTGAGAAGTGATATTGCCTGTGATGATAATATAAGGGCGATTCCATCTGTAATCTAAATAGTAGCGTTTAAGCTCTTGCGTGGTTACTCGATCTATGTCTCCTTCGGTTGGGGTATAGGCATAGGGATGATGCCTACCAAATATAGCTTTTCGTAGTGCTTCTTGTGCAGTGAAAGAAGGGGAAGCGTGTTGCTGAGCAACTTCACTTTTCACAATCTCTTTAAGCGTTACTAGCTCCTTATCTAAAAAAGTAGGGGTATTCAGTATTTCGGTCAGAAGTGGCAATGTTGCATCCAAGTCGTGCGCTAGTATTTTCATATGGATGCCTATAATGTCCTGTTCTGCATCAATGGTCAGTTGAGCCCCATACTGCTCTAAAGCGTTAGCTATTCCAATCGCATTCCTATTTTTACTACCCCTCATGAGCATTTTAGACATCATATAAGGAATACTACCCTTTTTATGATATCGAAATCCTGATCGCCATATGATGTCTACTGTAATAACTGAACGACTAGGATCTTCATATACTAAAAAATCTAGATCATCGTTGATTTCTTCTCGCCTGGGTTGAGGAAAATCTAAATAAGGAAAGTCTGCTGCAATAGAGCCTGCAGAGCCATTGAATGTCATATAAAAAATGATTCAGAAACAATTGAGCTCCTCCTGCTGGACTCGAACCAGCGACCCTTTGATTAACAGTCAAATGCTCTAACCAACTGAGCTAAGGAGGAAAATAGAACCAATGATAGGTTTTATTTTTTTATTTTCCAAAATATTGGTGGGCAGTATCCGCTTTTTACTATATTTGCTCCTCAGCAGCTGGCCCGTTCGTCTAGGGGTTAGGATATCAGGTTTTCATCCTGGGGACAGGGGTTCGATTCCCCTACGGGCTGCTTTTATTGCTATAGAGTACCGTTTTAATTCTAGCTTACTGTTTTTACAATTATTCAAAAAAAGTATTCCCATTTATTTCAATATGTAGTATTGAGATTTTGTTTATCAGCCAGTTATCTAAGTGGCGTGCAAGCTGTGTCTATTCTCACTAGAAAATCTTATAAAAAAGCTAAGAATAATCGTGCTAAAAACTTTGAAGATATACGAAATACGTATGCTAAAGGTTTTGCTTTTCTTAGCTGGGTGATTGATTTTGTAAGGAAAGAATAGTTTTTTTGCTTTTGCAAAGCAAGCAAAAGTGTATGTTACCAAACAAGGTATATCAAAAAACAGAGAGAAGAGAGCAAGAGTTGCGTAAGCTCTTAGCAACATTGCTTATAGAACGAGCAGCTGCTACTCTTTATGCGTTCTATAGCCAACTGCAAGAGCGCTACTGACAATGCCATGACACAACTTTTCCCGTG
The DNA here is from genome assembly GCA_039198585.1 of Bacteroidota bacterium. Taxonomy (GTDB): domain Bacteria; phylum Bacteroidota; class Bacteroidia; order Cytophagales; family Amoebophilaceae; genus JBCCTJ01. Next base: position 37,652 of record JBCCTJ010000004.1, on the reverse strand, counting down.
CGTGAGAGAAGCCCTATTATCGAAGACGCTATGAAGAAAATAAAAACCTAACGCCCAAGATCACTGTCATGCCCCTTTCATGTTTGTTAAGGATCATTACAGTGTGCTGCCCCTCACATTCACTTAATTAATGGGCATTGGCTATAGCTTTTTTAAGGAAGACAACGAAGACTATGAATATCTTGCCAAGATTGATCAACAGCAAGAGCTCAAAGAAGGATACTAAGCAATCTTCCGCACAATATTTGACTGTGTTATTCAGCATCGTTTTAGGAAAATCATCTTAGCTGGATTTGGGTTAGCTAATTCTAATCTTAATGAGCTAAGGGATATATGGGCTGATGCTTTGCGAAAAGGATTACTTGAAGATAATATGACTGACAATTTATCTGAAGCTGGCATACAAGAAATGTCTTTTATGGGGGAAGGGTTGCTTGCCTCTGAAACTCGTCAGACATCTATGATGTATAGCCTTAACACCTATCCGTATTTGCTCTAGTAGTAACAAACCATGGGTATGTGGGGTATACCCTAAATCTCTATTTTGGTGTAAATTTTATGATAACATCCCTGAAATATTACAAGAGAAAGAGCAATCCTTTTTCGATGAAACACTTTATGTGAATGTTTAGGACGCTTACAGCATGCTGGTAGGGAATGTGGCTGACCACTCTTGAGATAGTCAATGGAGAGGCATTACAGCTATTAGCGACCTTGGTTGGGCACTCGCGCTAATACTCTATGCTGCTCGAGAATATTTGGCATCGTGAATAAGCAAAAAATTAATGACCCACAACAAGAAGAGACAGGCTCACCTAATCCTGATCCTACCAATCAAGAGAACGAACAGGAGCCAGCATAACATTCATCAGCTATCACAGGAAGCCAAGTCGTTAAGATAACTTTTGTTTATTATTAGTTCACTAGGAGTCATCAGGCTACTCGCGTTTCTTGCAACAAAAAAGAGAAGCCAGCCAACTCAAAAGAGGAATTATTTCTCTTATTTTACCTAAAAAAGAAAGTACAATCCATGCTTATGATGGATGGCTAGAGGCCTGACTCAGTTCACTTTCACCATGGATCTTTTTTCCACTAACATGATATAGCGCAGCTAAGCTTCCCACTAATACTACAGCGCAAATACCTAGTACTATCATCAAACCGCTAGAAGGCTTCCTTGATTTGATAGGTAATTGTTCTTGTACCATAGGTTGCTCTTGACTATCGCTAGCAATAGGAGAATCAGTATGGTGATTGCTTCCGCTAGGTTCTAGGTTTACTCTTGGCATAGGGAGCAAGTGGGATTCTATATCATAGGAGAAGTACTCCTCTTGTTCATCTAAAAATGTATCAATATCTTCTCGATAGCTATCAGCTTTTTGATCATAACGCCTATAATTTGGATGATCTTGCTCTAATTTACTGAAGAAATAGACGAAAATATTTTTAAGAGCTATGCCATTCAGTTTATCCCCGTCTGTAAAGTTATCATTTTCAATCATGTGATAGATAGCTTTTAGTAGTTGTATTGAGTCCTGAACTGCTAGAAGAGGTTGCTCATTATTGTCTTGATAAAACAACTTTAATAGATGCTCGTAAGTAGTCCTGTGTAATGAAATAGGTAAATTTTTTTGAATATAGCTGAAAGAAGCTAAGCATGTCGCTACTAGCTCAGTATATTGATTATGCTGAATAGCTTGTACCCAATGTTGTTTTGTTTGCTCAATCCACACGTGGAGTACATAGTCACTATCTTCTTTTGCCAAATAAAAGCCCTCAGGGAGCTCATCAATTACTTGAAAAAAGGTTGGATATAACTTTTTAATAGCTTCTATAGTGTCGTCTTCAAGTAAATGGGGTATAACGATTGCTTGTTCATCGCTATACCCTTCTATGCTTTGAGTTAGATACTCGGCAATTAACTTAAAATCATCTAAAGACCTCTTGATTGATGCATCATTAAAAGTATTATTAGTACCTTCAGCATCATATACATTGTATTGATTGATTTGAATAGCTTCTTGAATGACTGATTGTGGATATTCATCGGTGGGCAGTTTAACAGCAGGTCGTAATAGCTTGATCAAGAGCTCAATTTCCTCTTTCTTGATAGGGGCTAGACTCAAATCATGATATTTACTAATTAGGTATAAAGCCTTTGATAACCAAAAAAACTGTATTAGATAGTTGAAACTTGGATTCTTACTTCCCCGTAAAAAGACGCTATATCCAATTTCTGGATAGCCGCGTAGATTGTATTCCATTTTGAGCCAACGGAGTTGATTCCTACAAAAATTGCTACTGCTTTGATCATAGTTTTCTGCACTTAACATATTTTTGAAGGTTTTTATTAAATTTGCTTGTTGATTAGGGTATGTACTAATGAAAGAACGGGAAGATATCCAGCTCGCTGAGGGTAGAAGATTGAAAAATCTAGCATACTCTCCATCTTCTAATCTTTTTCTGAGAATTTTCTCTATTCTTGTTAGAGTGTTTTGGACTGTACTGCTTTGTTTTTTAATAAAATTTTTGTTGCGAAGTGAGGTTAACAGCTTTTCAAGATAGGCTATTCTTTTCATTTGTCTTTGTACTTCTTGCTCAAGATTTTCATTTTCTCCCTTTGGAAATATCGTTTCGATGATCTCTGCGTTTTCAAATGGATTTAGTAAGGTGGTTGCATTAATCTCTTCTCCCAGCTGACTGGCTAGTTGTAATGTTAGACTTATCCATGCATATCGATAATGAGAATGGGATGTTTCTGCCCAATGTTTGATTTGGGTATACATTTGTTCTCCTAGCTCCTTGTAGACTGAGTTATGGGTAGTATCCTCTCTTAAGCTATTTAGTACAGTAAAAGCTTTTTTATAATACTCGAGTTTCCTGGCTTCTTGACTGGGATCTTCTTGTGAAACATCGCTGGCTGCTTTGATAGCCGCTTCGATTTTTTCATCTGGTGCAAGTCCCATAGGCATAAAAACGAACTCCTCATTAATCGTATAGGTGTTTCCTGTTGCTGCTTGTTCTGTGAGAAAGTTATTCACTTGTTTTCTGTATTCATTAGCTAGAGCTCGATAGTCATTAGGTAAATCATAATAATTCTCCATATCGTACATAATATCTATGAATCGTACTAGGCAGCTTTTTAAATAAAAGTTCGCTAATCTATCTTCATCATTGTCTGCGTGGATGCTAATAACACTTTTTAATGCCTGCAAGTATTTTTCATAGCTAAATATCGAAAAAGGGCCACAACGAACATTCCAAATATCACCAAGGTAGCTAAAATTTTTACTCAACTCTTTCAGTATATGGTTTAGTTGGTTATTATTGGCTTTTTTTGCAGCATTGATGACTGCTACTCTCAAATCATGAAAAAATGTATGATAATCCGATTGAGCAAGACTAATCATTAGCTTTTTTTTAACTATTTGATACCAAATTGTTCGTACTGCCTCATTTTCTATTTGAGTGACTGCAGCTTCTCTAGTATGAATCAATGGGCTTGCTGAAAATAGTATAACAAATAGGTAGAGGGTTTGAAAAGATTTGATTGGCATTTCTGTATGATTCATATAGTAACAAAAATAATACTTTTTAATCCTAGTTATCAAGTGCAAGTAGAATACTAGAATGCTTACCACAGAGAAGAATGGGTAGAACTTGAGCTAATCCTACAAAAAAAGACGCAAGTATCTTGCAATAATTTGGAAGATTTGGAGCGTAAGTTAGCGCAATTGAGTGATACAAAATGAAGGTTACTAGCTTAGATAAGAATGCTGAAGTAGAAGAAAAGGAGCAAGTAAATGATCAGATCTTGCTAGAGGAAAAGTTTTTATCCCAAATAGAGAATACACTCCATAAGACAGAAAAAACTTTTGATATTTGTATTCAAACAGAGAATTTGATACCTAGAAAGTAACTGAGAATAGTTTTTCATAGTACCAAACTGATCCTAACCAAGTTAAATAGATAGTTCGAATCATCTCGAAAAAGTCTCTTTTAGGACAAAATAGCTAAATTGCGCAATGCAATCTTCTACTTATTAATTATGATACAATCATCTGCACCATTGTTTCTTGTAATCCCTTTTCTATTACTTTTAGGAATGATTGCAACAGGCCCTGTACTTTATCACCATTTTTGGGAGCGCTATTACCCCCATATAGCGAGTGGACTGGCAGTTGGCGTTATTAGCTATTACATGTTCGCACTGGGAACTCCATCACCTGTCGTCAATGCACTAGCAGAGTATATCCAGTTTATTACACTTATTACCGCGCTTTATATGGTATCGGGTGGTATTCTCATTGAAGTAGATCGACAGGCAACACCTTTGGCCAATCTTCTTTTCCTTTGGGTAGGAGCTATTGCAAGCAACTTCATAGGTACTACAGGGGCCTCGGTTTTACTGATTCGTCCTTATATACGACTCAATGGCAAGGGAGTTGCTGCTTACCATATTGCCTTTTTTATCTTTATGGTCAGTAATGTAGGAGGGGTTCTCACTCCCATTGCCGATCCGCCTCTAGTGCTAGGATTTCTTAAGGGAGTTCCTTTTCTTTGGACATTACGACATGGTATTCTCCCTTGGTTATTGGCTTTGAGCCTGCTCAGTATTATTTTTTACGCGATAGATAGTAGAAAAAATAAACAATCACATACAAAAGATACTACGCGCAAAAAAAGTATACGTGTTCGAGGAGGTCGTCATTTTCTTCTCTTTCTTGTCATTATTACAGCTATGTTCTTGGATCCTAACCTGTTGAGCTGGCTTCCTTGCTTAGATTATCATGGTCATCGACACTCTTTCTTACGCGAATTGATCTTACTGGCTGTTGCGCTAGTAGCTTACTGGACAGGAGAAAAGCAAGTCTATGCAAAAAATGATTTCAGCTTAGATCCCCTAAAAGAGGTGATCTTTATTTTTATAGGTATTTTTACAACGATGATTCCTGCTATCCAGCTGATCGCTGACTGGGCGCAGTCACCTGCTGGCCAAAAGATAATAACCCCTACTATGCTCTACTGGTCTACAGGGCTTTTCTCAAGTATTTTAGATAATGCCCCTACTTACCTCAACTTTCTAGCCGCTGGAATGGGTGCTAAGGGGTTATCCATAGAAAACTACCAAGATGTGCTACAATATGCCCGAGATGCTGCTTGCTATCTTCGAGCTACTTCTTTGGGAGCTGTCTTTTTTGGCGCTATGAGCTATATAGGTAATGGGCCGAACTTTATGGTTCGCGCTATCGCTGAAGAACAAGGCATTAAAATGCCAAGTTTCTGGGGATATATCCTAGGCTATTCTCTTATTTATCTTTTACCGGTCTTACTATTGGTAGAGCGTATTTTTGTGGCTATGCTTTGTTGAAAATTAGTCCCTAATCAGTATGAGTAAGACCTGAATGGGCTATGAGATGCCTTGATAGAAGTAGAAAAATATCTGTTCTATTCATCTATATGTACTATATTTGGCTTTCATTGCTTGATAAGCAACTACTTTTTAGGGTTAGCTTACTACAAGAATGAGTCACTGCACCTGTAGTTCAACTGGATAGAATGTCGGATTTCGGCTCCGAAGGTTGAGGGTTCGAGTCCTTCCAGGTGTACATATTGTAGTCATTTTTATGTGCGGTATATGGATTGTTACGATTACCTTTCTAGTAGCTGCTAACTGTAGCCTAATAGGTACTTTTTTGATGTTAAGGAGACAGGCTATGGTAGGTGATGCTATCTCCCATGCTGTATTGCTTGGTGTTGTTATAGGGTTCTTAGTAACAGGAAGCACCCATTTTACTGTTTCCCTAGTAGGGGCACTGATTGCCGCTATGCTATGTATGTCGTTGATTAGATTTTTGCAAATTACCTTGAAAGTACATCGAGATGCTGCGCTAGGCCTTAGCTTCACGTCCTTTTTTGCTTTGGGGGTAATCTTGATTGCCCGCTACACACAAAAGGTAGACTTGGATCAGGGCTGTGTGCTCTATGGGCAACTAATAGGCACCCTTTTTGATCAGTGGAGTTGTTATGGTTATCTATTAGGCCCTCAATCCGCTTATTGGTTATTAGCACTCTTACTCTTGAATACTACTATTATCTGGCTGATCTACCCCACCTTATTGGCTATTACCTTTGATCGCGATAATGCGCAAGTGATAGGAATTTATGTATCATTTTGGGAATATGTACTGATTGTAATGACTAGCCTAGTTGCTGTTGCTTCTTTCAAGATTGTGGGTGCACCTCTTGTCATTGCATTTTTTATTCTTCCTCCTGCTAGTGCTTACTTTTTGACCCATCAGGTAAGCAAATTACTTTTTTCTGCACTGATCATTGATGCACTAGCTACTATTTATGGCTATCAGTTGGCTTTTATCTGGAATCTATCAATTCCTGGAAGCATTGTCGTCATAGCAAGTATGCTATTCGGTCTGGCTTTTTTGACTAGCAAGCTAGTCAAAAAATTTTTGCCCGCTTAATTAATTACTCAACCAAAAAAATGCCAACAATATCTAATTACCTTGTAAGGAAATCACATGACACACGTCTTTTTTCTTTTCAAAAGCTCCTAACAAGCTATATTGGGGCCTGCATTGTACTTGTAGTATCATTAAATATTAATATCTATGGATTTTAGAAATATTGCGATCATTGCCCATGTAGACCATGGCAAGACTACGCTGGTTGACCAACTCTTCAAGCAAAGTGGGGTATATAGTGCCCATCAGGAAGTGGAAGAGCGTGCTATGGATTCTGGGGCAATAGAGAAAGAACGCGGTATTACCATTCTTTCTAAGTGTACTTCTGTCAGCTGGGGCCAGAGGAGAATTAATATTGTTGATACACCCGGTCACGCTGACTTTGGTGGTGAAGTAGAGCGAATTCTCAGCATGGTAGATGGTGTACTACTCTTGGTAGATGCTTCAGAAGGGCCTATGCCGCAAACGAAATTTGTCGTAAGTAAGGCATTGGCGCTTGGACTACAACCTATTGTAATAATCAATAAGGTAGATAAGCCCGATGCGCGCCCTCGTGAAGTAGTAGATGAAGTCTTTGAGCTATTCATGACACTTGATGCTAATGAAGAGCAGCTTGACTTTTTAGTTATTTATGCTTCTGCCAAAGAAGGATGGGCAGTTGATCAATTAGATGATGATAAGAAAAACTTGAGTCCCATTTTTGAAGCCATTATTGCCCATGTTAGTCCGCCTGTATTGGATGTAAAAGCCCCTTTTTCTATGATAGTGACCATGCTGGATGCAGCTCCCTACCTGGGAAGAATACTGACAGGAAGAGTACAAAGCGGTATTGCGCGAGTCAATATGCCCATCAAAGCGATTGATCTCGAAGGGCGTGTTGTTGAATCTGGAAAACTTACCAAGCTGCTCTCCTATCAAGGCCTTGATAGAAAGCCTGTTGACCAAGTCGTAGCAGGTGACATTGTAGCGATAGCGGGCCTTAAAGATGCTATTGTGGCTAATACGATCTGTGATCCTATGATTACGGAGCCAATCGCAGCCCAACCCATCGATCCACCTACGCTCTCCATGACTTTCTCTGTCAATTCTTCTCCGCTATCTGGGCAAGATGGGAAAAGCGTAACCAGCAGCCTGATAGGGGAGCGTCTGCAAAAAGAGGCAGAGCGTAATGTATCTATAAGGATAGCACCTACAGCTCAGGATGATGCCTTTGAGGTAAGTGGACGTGGGGAGCTACAGCTGGGCATTCTCATAGAAAATATGCGACGAGAAGGCTTTGAGCTTTCTGTGAGTAAACCACAGGTCCTTTTTAAGGAGCAAGATGGTAAAAAGCTAGAACCTATTGAGGAAGTAGTGATTGATGTAGATGATGAGTACGCGGGCACCATCATAGAAGCCTTTGGTGTAAGAAAAGGAGAGATGGTAGATATGCGAAATAGTACAGGAGGTAAAACCCGCCTGAGCTTCCTAGCTCCTTCTCGTGGTTTGATTGGCTATCATAATCAATTCATGACTGAAACGCGCGGTACAGGTATGATGACAAGGCTCTTTCATAGCTATCAGCCTTTTAAAGGGCCTATTCCTAAAACAAGAAATGGAGTCTTGATATCCCTTGGACAGGGTAAGGCTTTGGCGTATGCCCTTGCCAATTTAGAGAGTAGGGGCATTTTATTTATAGGCCCTAGTGAGACAATCTATGAGGGGATGATCATAGGAGAGCATAATCGCACCAATGATCTAGAAGTCAATGCACTAAAGGGTAAGCAGCTGACCAATATGCGTGCTGCTTCTAAAGATGATGGAATCAAGCTGGCCCCCCCTCGACGATTTACACTCGAGGAAGCTTTGACCTATATTGAAGATGATGAACTGTTAGAGATTACTCCCCACCATATTAGACTACGCAAACGCCATCTCAATCCTCATGAAAGGAAGAGAAAAAGCAGAAAATAAGGGAGTGTATAGTCTTTGTAAGAACTATGATTACACTGTACACGGCTTTGGGGAGTCCGTTCAGTAGCAAAAACTGATATACTGTAGTTTTTGTAGGGATCTTCATTTTTTTACTAGTTGTTTCTGAGTTTGGAAGTGCTTTTTCTATGTTGAATACTATTTCTTCTAAGAAGAATTTATTTTTTGGTAACGCATAATCAATTGACTTTTCTTGCTATAGAACAAGAAAGAGAAACAGACTGTGATGTTGTTATTAGCAAAGGAATCACTCCTCTTATAGCAATCGAGATAAAAATGAATTCCAGGCCCCAATCTAGCAGAGAGCTTAACAAATGCTATCAAAGATATAAAAAAAAGCCTACGCATGCGTAGGCTTCCAAAACAGCTGAAGGTCTTTACATCATACCTGGCATACCTCCACCCGGCATAGCATGAGGGGAAGTAGCTTCCGCCTTATCTTCTTTTTTCTCCGCAACTACACAGTCGGTAATCAATACCATAGATGCCACAGATGCACTATTAATTAAGGCATTGCGTGCTACTTTGGTCGGATCTACAACGCCAGTATTCATCAAGTTTTCATATTGACCAGTAGCAGCATTGAAACCAAAGTCTTTGCTACCACTCATAACTTCTCTGACTACAACAGCGCCTTCATAGCCAGCATTAGAAGCGATATAGAATAAAGGAGCGCTTAAGGCTTTCAAGAAGATCTTAATACCAGTAATCTGATCTGAGTTTTTGATACTTGGATCTTTGATAAGCTTTTCTACTTTTTTGATCGTTCTAATCAATGCAACTCCTCCACCTGGCACGATTCCTTCAGCAACAGCTGCCTTAGTAGCATTGAGAGCATCAACCATTCGATCCTTGTTTTCTTGGAGTTCTACCTCTGTAGGTGCTCCTACCTCCAAAACAGCAAGGCCGCCTGCTAGCTTGCCAAGCCGCTCTTCAAGTTTTTCTCTTTCATACTCAGAAGTACTGCTGCCCAATTCATGTTTTATTTGATCAATACGCTCTTCGATTGCTGATTTTTTACCAGCCCCCTTCATAATGAGTGTAGAGTCTTTGGTAACTTTGACCTTACCAGCTTGTCCAAGGTCATCCAGTGTGATACTTTCAAGTTTATTCCCTTTATCCTCTGAAATCACATTTCCTCCAGTCAATATAGCAATGTCTTCTAGCCTCTTTTTAGATTCATCACCAAATCCAGGAGCCTTAACGCTTATTGCTTTGAAGGAGCGCTTGGCCATACTCAAAATCAAGGTGCCTAGCACATCTCCTTCTGTATCTTTAGCAATTACCAAGAGTGGCTTACCAGATTCTGATACAGCTGTGAAAATAGGAAGTACTTCTTTAAGATTACCTAATGATTTATCTGTGATCAAGATGTAACAATTCTCAAACTCCAATTCCATTTTTTTGTTACCTGCTAAGAAATAAGGAGAAATAACACCACGGTCAAACTCCATACCTTCTACATATTCTACACGTGTCTCAGCAGTTTTTGATTCGCTGATGGTAATGACGCCATCTTTGCCTACTTTTTCCATAGCACTAGCGATCATTGCCCCTACTTTCTGATCTCCATTGGCTGAAATCGTAGCCACTTGCTCTATTTCTTCACGCGTTTTAACAGGTCTGCTTTGCTCCTTGAGGCTTGTAATAGCGACCTCAAGGGCTAAATCTATACCTCGCTTGATTTCAATCGGGCTGGCTCCTGTTACTACACTGCGTAATCCTTCTTGGACAATAGAGCGAGCCATGATCGTAGCTGTAGTAGTTCCATCTCCCACTTGATCATTGGTTTTGGTAGCAGCCTGCTTGCAGATTTGTACTCCAGCATTTTCTACAGGATCTTCTAGGTCAATTGCTTTTACCACAGATACGCCATCCTTAGTTACACGTGTCGTAAAATTGTCTGCAATGACGACATTTCTACCTCTCGGACCTAAGGTAACCATAGCCGCATCAGCTAGCTTGTTGATCCCCTTGAGTATTTTGCCTCTTGCTTCGTCTTTGTGAAATATTTCTTTAGCCATAATTAAGTTGTTAATTAAATTCAGTTTTTGTTATTTGAGGGTAGCATAAATATCAGATTGACGCATAATAAGATGCTCTTCTCCTTTGATTTCTACTTCTGTACCACTATACTTGCTATACATGATTTGATCTCCTGGCTTGAGGACCATCTGTTCCTCTTTAGTCCCAGGACCTACAGCGATCACTTGACCCTTTTGTGGTTTCTCTTTTGCATTGTCAGGGATAACGATGCCAGCCGCTAGTGTTTGCTCAGGAGCATCTGGCTTGACCAGCACATTGTCTCGTAGTGGATTTATTTTTATGCTCATAATTTTGTCGGTTAAAAAATGTAAATTTGTTTTGCTCTATAACTTTTCAAGTTTCATGCCAAAAAGTTAGTGACATGATAATGTCTGCCAAAGATACAAGAAATATCCTTAGCAAGGACAGTTTAAGACAGGACGACTTCCAGCCTGCCACAATGACTTCTGTTGAAGCAAACTACAACTAAAATCCATGATGTAACATGTTACTTTACTAGATCTTGAAAGTATATAAGAAATACTACAAGCTGTAATCTGATCATTTTTCCACATCTAGAGGGGCTCAAGAGTGCTATTATTTTCTTCTTGTGTGGGATAGGATGATTATACTATTGCATGCCAGTACAATGCTCTTATTGAAAGTACTCGCTTGGCTACCTTCCATATCGTCTTCTTGTAATTGTAAATGGGAATTAGTGGACCAGCTATACTAGCTCAAAAGTGACTGATTGCGCACAACCTACAATGTATGCAAAAAAAAGAACATTTCATTACAAGTTTAGGTATTAATATTTGGCCAGAAAAGCTGTTCAATACGCATAGTGGCAGTGATGCCTGCTTAGTGATTGTGGGAGCAGGTGAATCAGCTATGTTTTGGGGAGATTCCCTTTGTTATGAGCTGGGCAAAGAAGGGTATTCTGTCATTCGATTTGACCATCACGATTAGGAATTGTCCGATGGTGTAGATTGGAACAAAAATCCTTATAAAATAGAGTATTTAGCACAAGAGGTTCTACATATTCTTGACCCGTATCAACTCAAAAAGTACATATTGTAGGTCATTCTATGGGAAGCCGTATCGAGCAGTGGTTAGCTCTTCAATACCCGCATAGGTATCACTCACCTTCACTTCTATCTTTGTTGCAAGCTGTGGTGATATGGGACGGCCACCAAAAGAAGTCATGGATGTATTGTTAACCAATGAACCTATACAAAATTTTTCAACAAATCTTGAAGGCTTTATGCGCTCTTGGGAAGTACTAAATGGTGACGATGAAGTGGATACTCAGACTGCATCAACTTATACTAAGGATTTTTATACTCGCTCTCGACATGCTGTTGGCGTTGTATGGAATCATATCCAATCTCAAGAGAAATATATAGATCTATCCGATCAGCTTTTCAATATCAAAGTAGGCGGTATGTTTATTCATGGGGATAAAGACCCTTTAATTCCCTGCCAAGCTGGTGTGCAACACAAAAATTAGTACCCTACTCGAAAATAATAGTCATACCGGGATAGGGCATATTTTTTCCCATACTGGGTTAGAAAAAAATTGGGAATACCTTATTGGATCACTTCAGGGAACTTGCAAACTAGCATTAATTGAATAACCCTACCTGCCTAAACCCTTCATTTACTCTATAGGAGGTACATGCTCGACAATTCCACTAGCCCACCAGTTCAAACAAATTTGGAATCGTTGAGATGATTGTTCCCCTTGTTGTGGCTTGCTTGCTTGTTTTTGTAGAAAGTCTTCTACTCCTCCGATAGAAGCTTGATAGGCACCATTTCCTACTTTAGGGTTACTTCCCGCATAAATGGCTGTACCAGCTGCACACAATATTAATTTTTCGTACTGTTTTTCATAAGCATAAACACACAGTTTTTCTACTCCCTTTCGTAGCTTATCAAGTCCTTCCTCAGTACCACAAGGGGCTAGTAAATGAAGGATACGTAGCTGGCTGTTAGGTTCTATTGAAACAACAAATTCACCTACTTCGAGTTGATTTTTATTCCATGGTTTGTCAAGATGATCTTTTATAATACCCCATTTTTCTCTTTTGCTGAGTTCATTGAAGTTCGCTTTGTTTTTCTGCTTCTCCTTGATTCTATCAGATAAAAATCCATTGGTGCCACCAAGGCCAAAAGAAACATCACCATTAGCTGCATTCACAAATAATGTTTTCTGCGGATTTAGCTTTTGAAAAATATCCTGAGAACTTGCATAACTGTAATAACTTTTGGTGACCCACCCTGAAGTCACGATTGGACTATTTTTTTTGATAACACTAGAGTGCCAAAGGTCGTATCTCTTAACATCCCATGGTTCGAATTTCTTAGGCTTAGGTAAGGAAGTTTCTACTTGACTACCTTGTTTACTCTTTTTGGTTTGAGTATTGATAGTTTGCTGTTTGTTAACTTCATTTTGTTTTTCACTAGCTTTAGAGGAATCATTGATTTTCTGCTTATCTGATTTAGAAATAGTTTCGGTAGTCTTGACTTGTTTATTATACCTATAGATCAAAATAGGTATTACACTTAGCAGAGTAATACCTATTGGGGTAGCCCACTCCGAAAGCGTATTACGCAATGGTTTATATTGTTTCTTTTGATTTTTTTGGGGAGTAGTGCTTCTGATATGATTTGGCGGAGAAAAACTTATCTGGACTTGTGATAGATCTTGTGCGACTATCATATTAAAAGATAATGAAAAGAGCAATAATGGATATAAGTTTCGATAGAGCATAATTAAAATCTCTTAATGATAGCTTATTGAATTCAGATTCAGAAAATTCTATGATGGGTTTCAATATTGCTTAAGCAGCAAAAGGTACATGTTGTACTATCCTAGCGTCCCACCAGTTCAAGTAAATTTCAAATTCAACTGGCCTATTACCTTGCTCTTTCAAAAAGTCTTCTACACCTCCAATAATAGCTTGATAAGCAGCATTACCTATATCAACATTATTGTTTGCATAGACTCCTGTACCCACAGCCGCCAGTATTAGGACACTATATTCTTTTCGATAAGCATAGTCACACAAATTTTTTACGCCTTTTCTTAGTTTATCCATCCCCTGATTCCTCGATTGAGGTGCTAACAAATGAGCAATATCCAGCTCAGCTCGGTCGTGCTTAGAAATAACAAACTCACCTACTGATAGCTTATTTTTATTCCATGTTGTGCCATTGATATCTTCTATATCACCCCAGTTCGCTCTATCATGGAGGTTTGTAGGGATAGTTGTTTCTTCGTCTCTAATTCTAGCAGATAACAAACCATTGGTAGTGGATGGCAGCCCACCAAATCGAAGCTGAGGATTCGCTGCATTGACAAATAGAGTTGTTGAAAGATCTAGCTTGTTAAAAACATCGTCATATATTCCATAGCTATAGTAGCTTTTTTTAACACATCCTAAAAGCACAATTGGACTATTTTTTTTGATAATACTAGATTTCCAGATACTATAAGCAGTAATATCCCATTTATTTTTGTGGATTTCATTGTAAGGTAATGGAACAGGTGTTTTATCGCTGCTATCGTCGTCAACTGTTTCATAGGTCAGCTCAGTATTAGGATTACGTCTACTAGATCGTCTATTATACCAATAGATTAAAAGAACAATGATGCCTACTACCGGAATGCTTATCAATATAGCCCAGTCTAAAAACGTATCACTTAATTTTTTATACTTTCTTTTTGTATCAATTTTAAAAAAAAGATTTGACTTGTTTTTCATAGAAGTAGCCTGATCAAAACGACTTTTATTATTAGTAGCTAATAAACTGTCAGCTACAATTATATTGTAAGGGAAAATAGCTATAATGAATAAGCATAATGCTCGATGTTCTATCATAAAGTCATTTTTAATAAAAAATTAATAGCACAAAGTAGGAGAATCGAGTTTCAAAAACAAATCAATATATTTTCACTAACGCTGATTGAGCAAGCGAATTTTGCCAAGAGTAATTATCTTGGGCCCTTAAAACAAGAAATGTTTCGTTATGCAATCGATAATAGATGCGCACAGCCTGACATGATTGAATAATACAAGTCATGAAAATATCACAAAACTGGTTAAGTACCTACATTGATCTAGATGTGACCCCAGAAACAATAGCAGCTAAGCTAACTCAGTCAGGCTTAGAGGTATCCAGCATACATGTGCATCAGCTTTTCCCAGATGGGCTTGTCGTAGGCCGCGTCAAAGCGTGCATCCCTCATCCTGATGCAGATCGACTTAAGCTAACAACAATCGATATAGGTGATAGTAGAGATTATCAAATTGTTTGTGGAGCTAAGAATATAGCACAGAGCCAGTCAGTGCTTGTTGCAACTCCTGGCACTATTTTATCTACTCTTCATGGAGGTAGTATCAAAATTAAAAAAAAAAAAATTAGAGGAAAAATATCAGAAGGCATGGTATGTTCTAAGCATGAGCTAGGATTGGAGGGGCAATCCGATGAGATATGGGTATTAGATAATCATCCAAGAGTAGGGACTGAGGCTAAGCAATTATTCAATATTCCTCCTGATACTATTTATGACTTAGAAATTACACCCAATCGCAATGATGCTTGTTCTCATTTAGGAGTCGCACGTGAATTAGGGGCTTTATTCAATAAAAATATTTCAGAAATCTCTACAGACAATACTATTGTACCAGAGAATAACTTGTCCCTACAAGTTTCTCTCAAGGAACCCTCTGCTTGCCCACGCTATACAGTTATGTTGCTTGATAAAGTGCAAGTAGTACCTTCTCCTATTTGGTTACAAGACAGATTGAAGGCGATTGGCATCAAACCGCATAATAACATTGTTGACATCACCAACTTTATCACACATGCTTTCGGGCAGCCTATTCATGCTTTTGATTATGATAAAATCTATCAGAAAAGAATCATCGTTAAGCATGTAGCCCCAGGCACAACTTTCAAGGGACTAGACGGCGTAGAACGCATACTAACAGGTCAAGAAACTATGATTTGTGATGGGGAAAAGCCTATTGCAATGGGTGGAATCATTGGAGGAGAGCACAGTAAAGTTACTGAAACTACCCAAAGAGTCGTAATAGAAAGTGCTTATTTTGATCCTATTACGATTAGTAAGACAGCACGCCATCATAATATAACTACTGATGCCTCTTATCGTTTTGAAAGAGGCACAGATCCTGATATACCTTACTGGGTTTTGCACCGCACTGGTCAACTCATCAAGGAAATAGCGGGCGCTATGATTGCTGCGGCTCCTGTAGATATTTACCCTAACAAGATCAATCCTTGCATCATTGAAACAAGCTATCATTACCTAGAAAAAATCATTGGCATTTTTATCCCTTCTAAAAATATTCAGCAAATACTACAACGGTTAGATATGGCAGTAAAAAATAGCAATGATGAAAATATAATCGTTACAGTTCCTCCTTATAGACGTGATGTAACAAGGCCTATTGACCTAGTAGAAGAAGTACTGCGTATCTATGGTTATGACAGATTGCCTACTCGTCATAAAAGATCAAAAGGATTCCCCATATCATTTCCTCAAGCTACTTCACAAGTTTGCAAGAATAGGGTGCGAAAATTTTTGACCATACGCGGTTTTCATGAAGCCAAGCATGCCCCTTTGATCCCAGCACATTACCATGAGTGGATTTCTGAAATTGATACGAAGAAAAATGTTAGCTTGGCCAACCCACTCAGTGGACATTACACTACATTGCCTCAAAGCTTACTGTTTGGAGGGCTAGCGACTATTCATCATAATTACAATCGGCAGCAAAAAGACTTATCTTTCTTTGAAATTGCCAAGCATTACTCCTATCAGTCAGGTAAATTTGATGAAAAAGAACACTTAGCAATTTGGATAACTGGCCATACCACTCCTCCTATATGGCATCAAAGTCAAAAGAATTTTACTACCCAAGACCTACAAGCAGTCGTGCTGGCACTATTAAATTATTTAGGATTTCCTACTAATTTGACAGTAGTCGAAAGCAAAGCTAGCAGCTATCAATATAGCATGACCATCCAGCTTGGAGATCAAAATATCATTACCCTAGGTGAAGTAGCGCAGCCCCTATTGCAAAAATTCAAAATCAGTCAGCCTGTTTTTTTTGCGACAGCTTCTCTGGCGTCACTAACCCATCATCATTCCAAAAGCTACCAGTCTATAGCGAAATACCCAAGCCTTACTAGAGACATATCCATTGCTATACCAAGCGTTACCCTCTACCAAGATATATTAGCAGTCATAGGAAAATTGAAAATTGGCGAACTAGAAGAAGTAACACTCATTGATTGCTACCAGGACGACTCTTTAAAAGGTCAAAAATCTTATACATTGCGACTCAAGCTGCGCAATCTTGAGAAGACATTGGAAGAGAAAGAGGTGACTAAAATAGTAAGTCAAGTAGTCCGAAGTTTAGTCCATCAAGCGCATGCAACGTTAAGAGAATAGCCAAGACTCTATACTAGCGTTCCCCGTGCTCTCTCTCAAAAACTTCAACTATTTTTTACACAGCCTCATGTGTATTGGGTGTGTTTAATCCACTTTCCATTTTGCTCTTTTATAGGCTAAAAGAGCGGTTTTTATAATTTTATAATTTATATTATTATACTTTTATTATTTTTTATTATGAGAATAATTTGCCTCTGCGCGAAAAAATATGTACCTTAGAACAAAATTTTGACACAAACTTTATTCCCGATGAACTTTATTTTTAACTCAATACTTATGAACAGACGAGCTTTTATTACTAAACCTGTGACTCTTTTTCTAGTCACTTTAGCATGCATGCTTGGTTTAAAACAGGTAGTAGCTAGGGGTCAAGAATTTGATGTTGAGGAGTATGACCTCTTTTTCTTAAAAAAATCAAATATGAAGATTAAGAACAGAAAAAGGTTCATGGCTTTAAGAAAAGGAAAGGAGACAAGAAGAAATATTATGCTTCTTGACGCAATTAATACTGATAATGAATACGCTGTTTTCAGTCAAAGGACTAAGATAAAAGTAAATTCCATTAAGAATTTAATACAAGCAACCATTAGAAGTGATGATGCTAAAAGAAAAGATTATCAGATAATTGTGATTCAAGGTATCCCTGCTGCCAACAAAGACAAAGAAGCTGAGAAGGAATCAGAGTTGAGTATCTCACTGATGAGGATGCACCAAAAACTTGATTTATACTCTCTCAATGGCGAACCTGCTTATTATTTCCAATATAATCTAGAGGAGGAGCATGAAGAGAGAAATTCTTGGACTGTAGGGATATCGAAGCGAATAGTCAGCAAAAGTGTACCTATGGTGATTATCGCCATGGCTAAAGTGCCAAAGGGTATCTTCAGCAAAGACTTTGTTAGAAATCTCCCAAATAAACAGACTGCTGGCCATGACCCCGATAAAACCTATCGCTATACCGAACAACAATCTGATGAACTAAGAGCTATTTTCTCAGCCTCCCAGCTTTGCTATTATGTTACAAAAGAGCAAAACCGTGAAAAAAAGCAAGCCAAGAAAAAAGATTTCAAGCTTTCGAAAGCTCCTTGGGAAGGAAATAGAATGGCTTTTGAGTTTAGATCTATTGCTAAAGATGTTAATGCTAAAACTCTTGGTCACCCTCAAAAAACAGAAGAGTATAAATATATTGTTGATATTAAGAATGATAAAAAACAAGGTTTAGTCTGGACACAAAAACTTTTCTCAGGAGACAAGACCCATTCTAATCAACAAAACCTAGCCTACATTCAAGATAATAAGGGAAGGAACGGAATTGATCAAGCTTTGGTTCAAATTGAAGATAGTATAGATGAAGAGCTAATATTTAAAAAAGCCACTGATCCAAGAGATTTTGATCTCTTTTCTATAGAAACACCAAAGATCATGAATCTTACAATAAAACTTAAGGAATCAAATGAAGTGCTAAAAAAGTACCCAGCATTACGCCTTATACTATGGTCAATACTTGCTGAAATAGTGGGAGAGCCAATCAAGGATAAGCAAAAAGCTCATGTTCGTCATCAAACTATGTATGCGGGATTACGTGCCAGTCCGCTATTTCAGCAAATGGAAGGAGGTAACAAGGTGAACTTATCAGATGTAGTGGAAGAAGAACTGCAAAGTGAGCCAATTGGGCCAAATGCTAAAGAAGTGAAGTTGATTAAATATAGGCATTTTGTACATGGTATTAACACAAGTGATTCCAGAACAGACTACATACATAGTATTAGTGTAAGTATCAGTGTACCAGGGGAGAAAAATACACAGGTCTTTAAATTTTTTGCTGCTCATAAAGCCCTTTTAAAATACTTAGTTTGGCACAAAACAGCGACTAATATTGAACTCAAAGGTCCAAGTACACAAAGATCATGGAAGCAATATGATGAAAAAGAGTCACGATATATTTCAGCCACTGTTCTAGAGGCTACCATCAGAAATGCTAAAAAGAACAAAAACAAGTTTAAGTATACAGTGCATATCCCTGATCAAAAAAATGTACATGAATTAGATATAGAAATGCTAGACCATAGGACAAAAATCAAGGATACTGTTGATAAAAAGGAATACGATGTTGAGCTTTGTACGGTCAATGATGATGCTTTCAATGATGCAAGCCTTTATGATAATAAAAACAAAGTAGAAACGTCTGATGAAGAAACGTCTGATGAAGAAACGTCTGATGAAGAAACGTCTGATGAAGAAACGTCTGATGAAGAAATATACAACAAAGACATGGCTATGCAAAGTAAACTGGAAATTATAAAAGAAGAAGAAGAGAATGAAACAGAAACAGAACCAGAACCAGAAACAGAACCTAATATCGAGGTTAAGGTGAGCAAGCAAGGAGTCAAGAATGCGTCTAATAATAGACCATGGAATACTAACTCGGCTTTTATAGTAGCGCCTTTGGCTTTCTTAGTTGTAGGTGGGATAGGCTATGCAGCAAGTGGCAAGAATCAAAGGAAAAGCGAAGATAATAAAGGCAGGAAATAACTGACTGTTTTTAAGTTACCCTACAATATACATTTCCTATCGGCTGTCTATAAGTGATGAAAGCTGTGAGAAGTTTGTGCCCAAGTTCTCTCACAGCTTTCATTCTTTTTTGCTATTTCATAAACTCTATAAGCACTTTGCATAATTGAATTATTAAATTTTTATTATTTTTTTTATGATAAAAATTTTCCTATGAGTGAAAAAATATGTACTTTAAAGAAAATTAAAATCTAACAGTTTTTTTAAAACTTAATACTTATGAACAAACGAGCTCTTTTTACTAAACCTGTGACTTTTCTTCTAGTCACTTTAGCGTGCATGCTTGGTTTCAAACAGGTAGCAGCTAAGGATCAAGAATTTGATATTGAGAAATATGACCTCTTTTTCTTAAGAAAGTCAAATATGAATATTAATAGCAAGAAAAGGTATCTAGGTTTCGGAAACCAAAGGGAAACAACAAGAGATATTATGGTTCTTCACAAAATTAATTCTGGTGATCAATACGTTATTTTCAGTGAAAATACTAAAATAAGAGTAAATTCTATTAAAAATTTAGTACAAACAACCATTACAAGTGATGATGCTAAAGGGAATTCTTATCAGATAAGTGTTATCCAAGGTAGCCCTACTGACAAAAAAGACAAAGAAGCTGCAAAGGAATCAGAGCTGAGCATCCCACTGATGAGGATGCACCAAGAAGTTGATTCATATTCTCCCAATCGCGAAAATGTTTATTATTTGCAGTACAATGTAAAAGAATCATTTAAGGAAAGAAACCCCTCGCGTCTAGGTTTAGCCCGCTACACAGTTAGCAAGAATGTGCCCATGTCGATTATCGTTATGGCTAAAATGCCAAGTGGTGCGTTCAAAAAAGACTTTGTTAAAAACTTTCCAAATAAGGCTGCTACCGCTCATAACCCCAGTCGAACTTATGGCTATACCAAAAATCAATCTGATGAACTAAGAGCTATTTTCTCAGCCTCTATAGTTTGTTATTATGTGACAAAAGAGCAACAGATTGAAAAAAAGCAAATCAATACAAAAGAATTTAAAGCTTCAAAAACTCCTTGGGAAGGAAAAATCGCTTTTGAGTTTACATCTATTGCTAGAGATGTAAATGCTAAAACTCTTAATCACCCTAAAAAAAATCAAGAGTATAAATATATTGTTGATATCAAGAATACTAAAAAAGGTTTAGTTTGGACACAAAAAGTCTTCACAAATAGCAACAAGCACTCTAACAGCCAAGCGCTAGCCTATATTCAAGATCTTAATCAAAGGAATAACATTAATACAGCTATGGTTCAAGTTGAAGATAATCTAGTGAATGAAAGGCTAGTATTTAAAAAAGGGACTGATCCAAGAGATTTTGATCTCTTTTCTATAGAAACAACAAAGAGTAATAACATACGTCCCAAGTACTCTTACATAGCACTTAAGGAATCAAGTGAAGTGCTAAAAAAGTACCCATCATTACGTTCTCTACTATGGTCAATACTTGCCCAAACGATAGTAGAGCCAACTAAAAAAGATGAAAAACACGTTCGTTATGGTACTATGTATGCAGGGTTGCGTGCCAATACAAATTCATTTGGAATTAAATATGGGAATAATAAATTGGCCCTATCAGATGAAGTCGAAGATGAGCTGAGAAGTGAACCAGCTGATCCCAACACTAAAGAGGTACAACTGGTTAAGTACAAACACTATGTGTTTGGTATTACTACAAACCCTGATAGAACAGATTACATACATAGCATCAACGTGAGTATCAATGTTCCAAACCAAAATAATACAAAAATATTTAAGTTCTTTGCTGCCCATAAGGCACTTATTCAATACCTAGTTTGGCATTACACACCTACTGATATTAAAAACAAAAAAGCAGGCTTGCAAAGATCATGGAATATATATGATCATGAGAAAGGACGATATATTACAGCTGCTATTCTAGAGGCTACCATTAGAAATGCTAAAATAGACAAAAGCAACTTTAAATACTCAATCGAGATCCCTAACCAGTCTTCTGTATCTGAACTAACAATAGAAATCCTAAAAGACAAAACAAAAATTCAGGAAACCCTTGGCCAAGAAAAATATGAAGTTAACATTGCTGAGTTAAATCATGATGCTTTCAATGATGTAGACCTTTACGATAATAAAAACGAAGTAGAAACATCTGATGAAGAACCATACGAGGAAGAGTCATTTTCGAAAGAAATAGAAAAAAAATCACCTACTGAAAATCAAGCGGAAACCAGAGAAGAAGAGGAAGAGAATGAACAAAACCCTAATATTAAGGTCACGGTGAGCAAAAACGTAGTCAAGCAAGAAACTAAGAATATGTCTAATAATAGACCATGGACTACTAATGTAGCTTATATAGTAGTGCCTTTTGGCTTAGCTATTAGTGGGGTAGCCTATGCAGCAAGTGGCAAGAATCAAAGAAAAAGCGAAGATCATAAAGGAGTGAAATAACTGACTATTTATACATTTCCTAGCGTCTGTTTACAAGTAATAAAAGCTGTGAGAGGTTTGTGATCCAAATTTTGTCGCAGCTCTTGCATTCTTTCTGGCAGTGTAATCTAAGCTCTGCCTATAGTTTCAAATGTAAAAAGTTAAATTCAAGAGGCATGCTAGCTCCCAATCTAATGGTTAATTGCTGTGCTAGCGATGCTATCCGTCTATTGGATTGGTCGTATCAATAAATTTTATAATGGGTACTGTATAGGCAAAATAAGTACTAAGCTTTCCTCAGTTATATTTCCAATATTTTACAACTATAGGCAGAGTTTTTAGATTACACTTATTTCCTTAATAAAAAATACTTTAACGCGCAATAATCACATTACCTAGCTGTTTACCTATTTGAATTTGTAAAGCCTTGAGTGCCTCATAAGTAGCTACTGCTTCTTCTAGGGATGCCTCATCTTCTTGCTGATTGACCTGTGTAATGTGCAACAACTGATCATGCAATAACCCACTAACGATTTTCATCTTGCGCCGCAAAATATTCTTACGCACTAGCTCACCAACCCCATGCGTTAAACTACTAGTAACGCCCTGATGTTGACTTTCCCATCCTTGAATAATTTCCTCTTTTTCTGCCATAATATCAATAGCTATCTGTGTCAGTTCTTCAGGCAAACTCATTAGAAATGCTTGACCATCGGTAGCATCTTGGTCACCACATGCTTCCTGATAAGCCTGCAGTAGCGCTTCATGTTGCGCTACTTCAAAGGTAATATCTTGAGTTTCGGCTAGAAAGTAGGTAGCTAAAGAACGCCCATCATCTAGCCGTATGGAGCCATAATTAAAAAGCAAGTGCAGCAGTCTTTTTTCATCGTTTGCAGTAGTCGCTGCTTCTTGCTGGCGATCTCTGTTTTGGTTGACTTTAACTGGCCTAGCATATGGCTTGTCTTGATCAGTTATGGCACGCACAGCTTCCTCCCATGTAAGAGGACTCATTCCTGTCAGCTGGCTAGCTAGCTGAATGTAAACCCCTCTTTTGGCAGGTTCTCTAATCATAGATAGTGTGTGGACTACCTGATTCATAGCCGCTGTAAAAGCTGCTGGATCACTTTTTTGGTCAGGCAGTAGATGCTGAACAATAAATGATAAAAAGTTTTGACTATTTTTCGCTAGATAATCTTGCATCACAGTGGCTCCCCTTTGACGGATTAAGCTATCTGGATCTTCACCAGGAGGTAGAACGACCACTTTTACTTCCATACCAGCTGTGAGAAATAGATTAATACTACGTAAAGCAGCTCGAGTGCCCGCTTGGTCACCATCAAAGACAAGGACGATGTGCTGACTATATCGCTTAAAAAGCTGAATTTGTTCTTGGGTTAGAGAAGTGCCCCCTGAAGCAACTACATTTTCGATGCCAGCTCGGTGAAACGCCAAAACATCTGTATAACCTTCTACTAAATAGCCTTGATCTTGCTGACGAATGCTTTTTTTAGCTTGGAAGAGACCATATAAGAGTCTACTTTTATGATAGATGACTGTTTCAGGCGAATTAATATACTTAGCCTGACCTGAAGACGAATCAGCTAGTTCTCTCCCTGCTAACCCTACTACTCTTCC
This sequence comes from Bacteroidota bacterium, assembly GCA_039198585.1. Classification (GTDB taxonomy): domain Bacteria; phylum Bacteroidota; class Bacteroidia; order Cytophagales; family Amoebophilaceae; genus JBCCTJ01. Next base: position 14,069 of record JBCCTJ010000004.1, on the reverse strand, counting down.
TAAGGCGTCTTGAAGTGGAAACATAAGACGCCCCCGAAAGCGGTCATAGACTTGACTATCCTTCCGTAGGATAAGGCCCACTGCCGTAAGATCTGCTTCATTATATCCTTTTGCAAGCACAAAGTCATAGACTGCTCGCCATTTATGTAAACTATACCCTAGCTGAAATAGATCAGCTTGATCATCACCAATACCTCTATTTTTTAGATATTGCTTAGCTTGCGGATGCTGATTCAACTGTTCGCGATAATAGGCAACAACGATTTGTAGCAAAATAGAGAGCTTTTCCTGACTATCGTAGAGCTTTTTTTCTTGATCTGAAACTACTTCTTCGTCCCAAGAGACACCATACTTGTCTGCCAAGTAGCGCATGCTTTCTAAATAAGAAAGCCCCTCTTTTTCTTCTAAAAAGCGAATAGCATCCCCCGCCTTGCCACAGCCAAAGCATTTATAAAACCCTTTTTCAGCTTGTACCGCAAAACTAGGGGTTTTTTCATGATGAAAAGGACAGCACCCCCACAATGTGTGACCATTCCCTTTTTTTTTCAAAGGAAGAAAGTCACGGATTACCTCTTCAATGCTTATACATGACTTGATAGTAGCTAATGTTGTAGGGCTAATACGCACAGTAAGTGAAAATCAATTGAATGACTCAAAAATAGGAAATTGTAAGAAAAAATGAAATCCATCTGTTGAATATACAATCAAGCATTAATCTATTGATTGGTTAGCTTCTTGTCAGCACTTTATACATTATAAGTTATTTGGTGTGACTTTTGATCAGCAGCACGTACTGATAAGCTAAGAGCTACCTCATCACTTTTAGCATATTGCCCGTTACCTTTTTTGGGTTTCTTTTTTTTCTTTTTGCTCTTTTCTTTATTTTTTAGCAAATGTTTTTTGATATCACCTGTTAACTCATCGATATTGTCCGTTAACTCATCTATTCTCATATTTACAAAGTCTATTTCGGTAAGCACTTCATTTTGGTTTTTTTCTGGATTTTTTTTAGGTTGAAAGAGCCTTCCAATATACAAAGTCACTTGAAATGGACTCTTTACCTTGACAATATAGTTTTTGAGCTTGACATCGATAAATTCTTGAACCAAAGTAGGAAAAGATAATGGAAAAGAAGTATCATTACAGCCTCTTTTTTGGCTTATCCGAAGAGGAGCATTAGAATTTTTATAGTTCATCAGCGTACTGAGAAAAGAACATTTTGGACAGAATAAAAAATTGCCATAGACAAGCTCAACATGAATAGTCGTATCGGGTTGCTGTTTTCGTAAAGTTTCTACTGACTCAATTAGTGCAACTAGGGGATGATGAGGAGTCACTTGCACAACATGAAAATAGTGTTTATGAATGCTATTGAGCAGTTTTGGACAGCTTGGTAGCCCCAAGCTACTTAACACATATTGCTTTAAATTACGTTGCTGGATTTTATGCCTATGTCGCCAAGTAGGCAAGGCCATCCCACCTTGATCTACCCCTTCGCTCTGTCTCGCTGATAATGCTTTCCTTGTGAAGGATAAAACAAAGAATAATAGCATTTCTTTTTGAGGCTTAATACTATCCTTACCTACTATCGCAGCTATACTAGGGAGCAGCTTGCTTTTACTCTTTGTATTAGGCACTGGCTCCATCATGCGGGTGATGCCTAGTGAGCAGACATTATTGATCTGATTAGGCTTAATTTTTTGAGAATAGTCTCCTACAAAAGGAGACAATTTTGTATCATCCAATACCTTAGCATCAGCATGTGCTAGCTTGGTCGTTGTGTGCTTAATATATATCACTGTTGCATCACTCTTCTTATTATCAGTGGATTTACTCTTCTTTAACCATGACTTATTTTTTTTTTTCTTTTCTTTTGGAGTAGGGGTACCACAGTCGATTTCTTTTTTATAATCTACTGATCTTGTTTTTCTTAGCAACCACTTTTTTGCCTTGCTAGATGTATTGATGTTTATTCCCTTTTCTGGCCCCCCTTGGGTAGCAGAGTAATCTTCCACGTCCTTTTCTTCATCGTCGCCGTTTTCAGAGCTATCTATGTCTTCTTTATTATCCCTATCTAGATCATCTGTTTGTGTGCTAGCTATACTGAGGCTAAATTCTTCCTCCGAACAGCTTATTGAGGTAGTTAAGCTCAAAAAAAAGAGGCATGTCATAACTACCACTTGATTCACAATTTTTGGCCATGCTGTCTTCATTATTTTTTTTGGTTTAGGTTGTAATACAATAACGTAACTTATAGATTTTTAGTAATACATTATGAAAGTAGAATTAAAAATAAAAAGTTAAAAATTTATATGCACTATTCGGCATTGATGTTTCTTTATTAATCTTTTTTGTACACAATAACAACTCATTGACAAATACTCGAAATGACTGGAGTACAAACTACTCATTACTCTAGCTAGACTCCTGCAGATATCATTACTATAGCTGAGCTAATAAGCGCTTTTTAATTGTAATGGAAAGATTGGCAATGACAAGTTCATAAGAATCATCAATCCATTTATAAATTTGCTGATTGGTAAATCCAGACAAAATGATCGTATTCCAGTGCTTTTTATTCATATGCCAAGCAGGGATGACGCCATCATATTCACTGCGTAGCCTGATAGCCTCAATCGGATCACATTTTACATTGATGCGCTTAAAGTCATCTATAGAAGTCAGTGTAAACATTTTTCCTGCCACCTTGTAGACAAGAGTATTTTCATCGAAAGGAAAAGACTCTCTAGTATGGGGTTTACTTAAACAATAGATTCTGTATTCTTCTATATTCATGGGTTTGATTGGCTATCTTATTGACTAACTCTCCACGACTTACCAAGTTAGTTACTTCTCAAGAGTATTCCAGATAATTGATCCTTATTGCTAAAAATAAGGATTATCATAGGTTATTAACTTCACTTTCAGTACGTAAAATTTGGATAAATTACTTTTTAATAGTAGAATTGTGCTAAATTAATCTTTAATACCATGTTTAAAAAAATAGCTTTTATATCATCTTTATTTTTCATATCTTCTCATAGCTTCATGGGACATAATCAAGCAGCATATGCGACTGTAAAACGAAATCCTTATGAGGGCCATCAGCAGCAACAACCTGCTTCTCAAGAGGCTAGTAGTCATAGTCAAATCGGTCAACCCAAGAATCCATATCAAAGGTATAACGCAGCGCAAGCTGGTGAACATACAAAAAGCGATGCTCCCTACCCTAACCGAATGGTTCGTAAAAGCAAGCCCTTAAGTCCTCTAATGCAAGCTACTCTAAAGGCTTTCCTTAAGGCCTTTGGTATTACCTTGGGTATTTTAACACCTTTTATTATAATCGCTGCAATCGTTGGTGCTTTTTATTCGATTATGGATAAATTCTCACAACGAAATGCAGAAAGAGAACAAATGAATAGAGGTCGTGTTCGTGAAAATAACTTTGCCCAATAACATGTGGTGAAGAGAATGACGTACTGCGCCCAGCTAATAGTACGCGAAGGGGAACATTGTTAGATTTTATTTCTCTGTGCGGCTTCCATTCATCTATTTTTTTATGTTAAGAAAATTACTGCAAATTTTGACTTATCTACTAGTTGCCTCTAGCTTCTCTTGGGTTGGGCTAGTAAGTTTTGCAAAAAGGAATGAAAGGTTCAGATATAAAAGGCATTATTATAAAAGAAAAGATCCATATCTTGCTAGCGTTTCTACTAGGCAGCCAATAGTTTATGAGCAAAAAAACCAAGAGCAAGTCAAGAATCATGACGCTATAAATGGCCAACTGCAATCTCAATTAAAAGTAACCCAATCTACCAGTATTTGGCCATCAGCTCCTTTTTCCTATTTTTTTAAAAAAGCCTTTGGTATTGTGCTAGGTACTATGCTAGCAGTAATTTTTCTAGTTGTAGTGGCGCATGTAAGCTGGGAAGCATATGCCAGAATCATTCGTGAAGATAGATCATATAGTGATGTATTTGAGATGGTCAATGAAATGTTAGTTAAAAAGATGCTAGGAGGACATAGGGATGAGAATTAATCCGAAGGATAGATCTTGATGATACTTTCCCTCTTACTGCACTTTTACCTATTCTGATTTTCTTGCTTAGCTTAATACCTAGCAAAAAAGCGATAGCATACTAATAATTTTTTGCCTTTAGTAGTGTTACAAAGTACTAGTAATGTTTCCTTTGATTTTGTAGTAATCTATGTTCTGTGATATTTTTCACTTTTCTTTGTATCATTGCTCTATTATTACAGCCGATTAAGCATGTCACAGTATCCTATCCATCAGTGTTTGCACAGCTACCAAAAAACATATCGTTTATTGCAAAAATTTCCCGATCAACTCCGGGAAGTATTGGCATCTTTCCATAAAAATATAATAGATCATAATAAAGCTACTAATGCTTTGGTAGAAATTTATTACAAAGAAATAGCAAAAAGAAAAGAAGAAATTATTGCTCAGTTAAAAAGAAAAAAAACAGGAAAACTGCCCGGACTTACAGTAAGTATTAAGGATTTGCTTTGTTATAAGGGACACCCTATTCAGGGGGCTAGTAAGATATTAGAAGGATTTGTATCTCAAATTACAGCTACTTGTGTGGCAAGACTTTTGCAAGAGGATAGCATTGTAATAGGACGCAACAACTGTGATGAATTTGGTATGGGTTCTGCCAATGAGTATAGCATATATGGCCCCGTACGTAACCCCATTTCACTTGATAGAGTAGCAGGTGGATCGTCAGGGGGATCGGCTGCTGCAGTCAGATCAGGTATGTGTCATGTATCTCTTGGAACTGACACAGGCGGGTCTGTGCGTCAACCTGCTTCATTCTGTGGTATTGTAGGTTTTAAACCTAGCTATGGGCTCATTTCGCGTTACGGAATGCTAGCTTATGCATCTTCTTTTGATACGGTGGGTATCTTGGCCCATAATATAGTAGACATAGCAGAGGTACTTGAAGTAATCGCAGGTTATGATGGGCAAGATAATACTGCTTACCAAGGTGCAATACCTAGCTATTCTAAGCACCTTACATGGCAAGGTAAAGCACAAGTTGCTTATTTAACAGAAGCTATCAACCACGAAAGGTTACAACCAGCTATTAGAGAAAGGTGCCATGATATTTTTCATCTATTAGCTTCTCAAGGTCACTGCATAGAGGGAGTGACTTTTGACCTGCTTGACTATGTCGTTCCCACTTATTACATACTGACTACTGCAGAAGCGCGTGCCAACTTAGCTCGGTATGATGGTGTCCGCTATGGCTATCGTGACCAATCTGCTACCAACTATCAAGATATGGTAATAGCAACACGCACTCAGGGTTTTGGTACCGAAGTAAAAAGAAGAATATTGCTGGGGACAGCTGTACTCAGTGCGGAATGGCAAGATGCTTACTACAAAAAAGCACAAAAGGTAAGAGCTAAAATTAAGAAGAGCTTGGAAAGCATCTTATCCAAGCATGATTTCATTATTTTACCTACGACACCTACCACTGCTTTTAAGCTTCATAAAGATATTCAAGAACCTATCGAAAGCTATTTAGCTGACCTTTACACTGTTATAGCTTCTGCTGCTGGTCTACCTGCTATTTCTATTCCTTATGGTATAGATGAGCAAGGTCTTCCTATTGGTATTCAGATTATTGGTAAGCGTTTTGACGAACGAAACTTGCTTGCCTTTGCTCACACTCTTATGTGCAGCATAAAAAATCATGCTATCACTTAAATACTATATGGATCTCTCCTAACAATTAGTCACACAAATTATTTTAATCTATTTTTGTTTGTAAGAAAGAATAATTAATTTGGAATCATTATTATAATGATGTATACTTTCCATATACTGTATTAAAAGATATTCATGAGGCAAATACCTTTAGCTAGATTGATTGTGTAATATTACTACTAATTCGATTAATTCTTATAAGCATGTTTTTTATTTATCATGGATAAACATACCTCTTTAGTATCAAAGTCAGCTCCATCTCCTCCCAGAATTGCATTGGTGCTTAGTTCCGGTGGTGTAAAAGGAATGATTCATATAGGATGTATAGAAGCACTTAGGCAAGCTGAAATACCTATTGACTTGATTGTGGGCTGTAGTGCTGGTGCACTGGTAGGAGGTCTTTATGCTAGCGAATTGGATACTCAGTATATTTACAATCTAGCACTTAAAGTACTTCCAACAAGCTATAGTTACCGACTATTTGGCTTGCCATCCATTAGAGAGGGCATGGCAGGTAATGGCATTTTTTCGACAAATGGTATAGAAAGTATTCTGACTAGCTCCATGAAAGCAAAAACTTTTGAAGAGCTTACAGTCCCTTTGAAAGTCGTAGCTACTAATCTTAATACGGGTAATCTAGATGAGTTTTCAGAAGGCAACCTTGTAAAGCCTATATGTGCTTCTTCTGCGATACCTGGCTTTTTTAGTCCTGTTTCTATTGGTAACAATGTTTATCTGGATGGAGCTATTGTTTCTAATTTACCTGTAAGAAATGCTAGAAAAGCAGGTGCTAAAATAGTAATAGCTTGTAATATTCCCACTTCTTTCCAAGAGTTAAAACAAGTAGATAATGCTTTTCTTCGTAGTTATACTATTTTTCGCCAATCAGTAAAAGATCAAGAAATCAAAGAGGCCGATATCCTGATTGAAGTAAAAACAGAAGCTAGCTCCCTTTTTACTAAAAGACGGGAAGCACATGAGATGTATCAATTAGGTAAGCAAGCAACGGAGAAAATGATTCCTGAAATTAAAAAAATAATGCAAACTGCCTTATAAGCTTAGGCAGTAGAATACGTAAGATTAATATTTAATATCCCTAAGCTATTCCCTTCATCTCAAGAGATTTGTAGAAGGGCATAAGTAAGTAAGTTTTCCTGGTCTGAAGAAATAAAATATCTACTTTCTGAAACTTTTCGTAAAAAATTGGTGGCGTATAATTAATTGTGTTTTTTGATAAGGTATTGAAAGTTGGTTACTGCATATTTCTGCCAATTATTGGCTTCAAATTCTCAATCGAGTTGGTTGTCTGACTTCAACAGAATAATCTATAGACGTCAAAGAATCATCAATATAGTCCTCATCAAGCAATTTGGTTACTGTACGTCCATACGCTTTTTTCCACTCATCTACAAAATTTTTTATCTTCGCACGAGCTTTTTGTTTACTACTTTCGGCACTAAAACTATTGAATGCTTCTTTCAAATCAGAAGAAAAAGCACTTTTGTCTTTAGGTATTATTTTGTTAAGTAAATGACGTTGTCATTGGACTACACATGGCTGAATATTTGCCCATAGATAACATTTGCTAGCTTCTTCAGAAAAATGGGGTATACTAGCCGAAACTATAAGGTCTACTTGCCCTAAACCTCTCTTTCGCAGCTTATCAAGGTATTCTTCACATACCTGACTGCTCTCTGTTGGATTGGCCTCTAGTAGCAGTAACCCTCTTGTATTGTCGTCTTTAACAACATAAATAATATGTACGCCTTCTTTGCTATAACTATTAGCCCACTACAAGTTAGTGTAAAGAGCATCACAATAGATAACCTTGTATAAGCATTTAACGGTCTTTTTTTCACCTTTTTTCGTATATGATGACAGCTTGAGGCTAAGTTGTTAATAGTATCTCTACTCATGGATTTTCCAAAAAATTCTTCCATGATACCTGCTACGTCACGTGTAAATAGTCCTCTTTGATACAATAGCATAGTTGACTAAGCTGATCTTTCTGTGTATTAATTAATTCTAATAACATAGGCTTGAAATTCCTATTCCGGGATCTTGGTATACTAATTTGTAGACTGTTGGTCCTGAGTAATCTAAAATCTCTCATGTAACTACCATTACCAGTCTCTTGCCTGCCTTCTTGCCCTTTTAGATACTATGCTCTTTCCAAAAGCATTACGGACTCAATTACAGTAATTGAGAACTTATCTAGGCTAAAATTAGCCTGACTTTGAAAGAGATTGGCTAGTCCTACATAGATCATTTTTTCTACTTGTTTTTTTGTCATAACTTCTTGTAGTTTAAAAGTTAGATACAATAGTAATTTTTTCATTTTCCACAATCAATTATAGGTTACCTGCCATTTGGGGATAGGGGACTTGAGCATACTACGATTGGCATTGCCTTCTTATATATGGGTGTAATGATGATACTTGTGATGCGCTGGTGCACAAAAGTATTTTCAAAAACTGTGATGTAAGCTAGTTGTTTTTCCCTATTTTAATCAAGCGATGCACTACTCTATCGATCTCTTTGAGAGTGTTGTACTTACTAAAAGAAAAGCGAACTATTGCCTTTTCAGGGGATACACCTAGTGCTTTAAAAACATGTGAATGACTACTAGTTCCACTCATGCAAGCACTTCCTGATGAGGTGGCAATCCCTTCTATATCAAGGTGAAAAAGCAATGTTTCTGGATTGTAGGGCTTGGGTAGCCCTACACTTAAAATACTGCAGAGATGCCGACTAGCAGTTTTTGTATCGCCATAGATAACAACATTTGGGATACTACTTTGTAGTCGTTGGATAAAATACCTTTTTAGTTGATATAAGTCTCTTCTATGTTTTTCTTGGTTTCTTACTGCGATTTCCAGCCCCTTTGCCATTGCTACTATGCTGGCTACATTTTCGGTTCCTCCTCGTAAACTGCGCTCTTGGCTACCACCATATAGTAATGGAGCTATATTAATGGAGTCATTTATATAGAGGAACCCTACCCCTTTGGGGGCATGAAATTTATGGGCAGATCCTGCTGCCAAATCAATAGGTAAAACTGCTAAGTTGATGGGCTCATATGCCATTGTTTGTACCATATCTGTATGAAATAGGGCCTCATATTGTTTACAAAGACTACCTATTTTCTGTAGGTCGCTGATGGTTCCTATTTCATTGTTGCCATGCATCAGACTCACAAGTGCATATTTATTTTTTTTTAGCTTGCCCTCTAAATCTTCATAATTAATATTACCGTTCTTATCTAGCTTGACATGATGCATCTGGCATGCATGCTGTGCTTCCATACTTTGAATAACCTCAAGCACTGACTTATGTTCGATAGGTGAAGTTATAATATGTCGGATATTCTCTTTTTCTACTACGCCTCTGATAGCCCAGTTATTGCTTTCTGTACCACCAGAAGTGAAGAAAATATGCCCATTTTGAGCTCCTATTAGCTCACTGATGCTCCGTCGAGCATCTTCAATAGCTACTCTAGTCACAGATCCTTGGGCATATATTGTAGAAGGATTGCCATATTTGTCAGACAAATATGGCATCATGGCCTGCAATACTTCAGGATCTATTGGTGTAGTGGCAGCATTATCCAGATAGATACTTGTTTTTCGTAATGTGTGTAAATGACTGTCCATACTATTGTACCTAAATTAGAAATTGTCAAAATAAGTAAACTGATAACTTAAGAGGTTCCCAAGCCTGAAGGCAGCAACTCAGATCTTAAGTAAAGAGGCTGAAAGTTAGCTAAATCTTGCCAGTTTTTTTTCATAAAAGACTCATAGGCTAGTTTCCCCATATCCTGCGCCTTAGGATAATGCCCACGTATGATACTGCTATTACTATTGCGTAGGAGGGCATGAGCATAATGATCAGCTCCATTACCTATGAATGTAACTATTTGTTTTCTGAGCCAGTGAATAAAAGTAGCTTCTTCTACACGCACCACTTGTGTTGTTAGTAGCTTATTCTCACATTGATCTTGTAGTAGAGCATAGGCTCTGCTATGACGCGCATCTATAAGAGCACACCATAGGCCCTTCTGCTCTATATAGTTATTACTTATTTGTAGAAGGGTTTTTAATGTATTAATAGCGATGAGTGGAATATTTCTACTATAGCAGATGCCTTTTGCAAAGGAGCTCCCAATACGCATGCCTGTATAAGAACCTGGCCCTTCTCCAATAGCTACTGCTGCTACTTGCTCTAAGGTAATGTTGCAAACGGTCAATACACTTTGTACCATTTTGGTAAGTGTTTGATGATGAAAATTACGTACATGCTGTTCTATGCTACCTATTAAATTGCCTGCTTGATGAACTGCAACGGAACCTACATTACTTGATGTTTCAATGCTTATGATAGTCGGACTAACGGCACTCATAAAATGCGGGTAAAATATACTAATTAAGTGCAAGTTAATAAGAAGGATAGTATATTTGCTCCCTGACCTTGAATTATTACAAAATATCGACAAGCTTACTAAACATGAAAACAATTACAATCAATGCCCTTAGGAGAGATACTAGCGGTAAAAAAAGTGCAAAAAAGTTGCGGAATCAAGGTTTTATACCCGGTGTAATTTATGGTAGTCAAGAAGGTAAAGATTTTCCTATCCATTTTGTGGTAGCTATTGACGAAATTCATCCATTAAGCTATCAGACTTGCTTTATTGATCTAAAGATAGGTCAGAAAAGCTATACCTGTATTTTGCAAGAAAAGCAGATTCATCCTGTTAGCGATAGTCCACTGCATATTGATCTGCTAGCAATTTCTTCTGCTAAAAAAGTCAAAATGGATATTCCAGTAATCTTCACAGGGAAATCTACGGGTGTTCTGAAAGGAGGTCTTCTCGTACGCAAAATGAGAAAAGTACGAGTTGAAGCTGATATGCAAGCGATTCCTGAAACTATTGAGGTTGATATTGCGCATCTCGATCTAGGACAGTCCGTGCGAGTTCGCGAAATTGTTGCTCAAGACTTTACGATTCTCTCTCCCTTAGGCAGTCCTATAGCAATCATTGAGATACCACGTAGTATGCGTAGTAGCAAGAATAAAGATTCGGCATCTTCTGACTAATATAATATCATGAAGTATTGCCTTGTAGGCCTAGGCAATCCAGGCAGCCAATATAATAATACACGCCATAATATAGGCTTCGAGGTAATCAATGCTATTGGCAGGATGTACGCAATATCTTTTAAAAAGAATAAAGTTTCTTACTATAGTCAAATAACCTACCAAGGAAATACTATTTATCTAGTGAAACCTTCATTATACATGAATAGAAGCGGTGAGCCTGTGTTATATTGGTTGCGTCGTCTTCAAATTTCACTAGGTCAGCTTCTAATTATCGCAGATGATCTCCACTTACCTATAGGCAAACTACGCATGCGTGGTTCAGGTGGCTCTGGTGGACATAATGGCTTAAAGGATATTACTAACCAGCTCAAATCGGATCAATACCCTAGAATTCGTTTAGGCATTGGGAAAAATTATTTGCCGGGAGAACAAAGCGAATACGTGCTAGGGCATTTCAGTGCAAAAGAGCAAATAGCAGTAGAAAGTGTTATTCAATCAACGGTAGAGACGATCTTTCTTTTTTGTACAGAAGGCATCCAAGCAGCTATGTCAAAATACAACTCTTTATAAGGAGATAATCAAGCAGATCTAGTCAATGATCAAGAGTAGTAAGTTCAAGAGGACAATTTGCTACAATATTTATTTGTATATTTGTCTGTCTATTTTAAGTTTTTGCCTATGAAAAAATTTTTGAATAATATCATAAGGTTCTTTATGGAAGGCATAGTCATGGTGCTACCCTTCGGACTGACACTTGCTCTGACAATGTATACATTTCGTTACACTCAGCATATTATCCAAAAAATTTTTTCTTTTTTTGGATATTATTGGCCTCTTTTAGCAAAAATTAATACTATCCCCTACTTGAATCTAGGGATTGTAGTACTCTTCTTTATTTTCTTAGGCTATATTGCTTCTACTATCTTTATTCGGTCTATTCTAGACATGATTGAGGGAGCCGTTATGCGTGTTCCGCTCGTCAATATACTTTACTCTTGCATCAAAGACTCTACATCAGCACTACTGGATAAGTTTGACAAGCCAGTTCTTATTACTTTTAATAAAGATCTTAACTCTAAGAAGATAGGTTTTATTACCCAAGAAAAGATTGATATATTACCCAACAATACTAAAGTAGCGGTTTATGTTCCACATTCCTACGCTTTTTCAGGAGAGCTTTTTTTGGTTGAAAAGGAGCAAATAGAGTACTTAGAGATATCTACTTCAGATGCTCTTCGTTTGATATTATCAGGAGGATTAGCTAATATTGTGTCTGCTGAGGTAATTACAAAAGATACAAAAAAATATAGTTTGAATCCCATTAATGAAGATCTAAGGGTAGATAAAAAGTATAATAAAAAAAAAATACAAAAAGAGTCAATTGATCAATTATAAAAATATTTTCGGTGATGTAGCTCAGCTGGTAGAGCATCTGACTGAAGCTCAGAGGGTCGGGGGTTCAAGTCCCTCCGTCACCACAATTTCTCTGGTAGTATCTTCATACTTATATGGCTTATTTTAATGAATAATATATGCTATGCAATCTATGACTGGATATGGCGATTCTTCTTTTAAATTATTAGGCATTCATATTTTTATTCAGCTTGTTTCGCTTAATAGTCGAACATTTGACTTGCAGCTAGATATTCCTATCGAACTACAAGGTTATGCAATGAAGTGGCGCGAACTACTGGCCAATCATTTACAGCGAGGACGTGTCCAGCTTGCTATTAAGCTAACTCATGAGATTTCTTTTCCTTTAACTGAGGAAAAAGAAATGATTGCTGCTTATTTTAAGAGTTTAGCTAAAATAGCTCAAGAGCTTAATACAAAAACTGACCTTTTAGGAAAAGCAGTGGATATTGCACTGAGTAGGAAATGGGAAAATAAGCTCAACTTAGATACGCAAGTTATTAATGCTATACAGTTGCATGTAGATAAAGTACTACAAACTTGCCTAGCCAGTAGAGCTGCTGAAGGGAAAAGGCTAGGGTTACATTTGCAAAGCTACATTGTTAAAATCAAAGAGTATCTTCTTAAAGTGAGTAAGCATCTCTCAAAAAGAAAAAAATCAATTCGTGAACGTTTCTTGGAGCAAAAAAAACTACTTGATATAACCCCTACACCTAATTGCACCACTTGCTGGGATAAGGAGGTCAACCAATATTGGGATAAAATGGATGTAGAAGAAGAAGTAGTTCGCTTGAAAAGTCACTTATCTTATTTTGAATCTACTATCATTCAAAATCGACCTATTGGGAAACAGCTAGGCTTTATCATACAGGAAATAGCGCGTGAACTCAATACAATTGGCGCGAAAGCGCAAGATACTACGCTGCAGCACTTCGTTGTAGAACTGAAAGATTCACTGGAACAAGTGAAAGAGCAAATTCAAAACATACTGTAATAATAGCGCTTAGCTATTTTTCAGTACTTCTAAGGAACGATATTTCAGCTCTTTTTCGATACCATCAAATCCTAGTCGTAGGGCGATAGGAACAAAAACTTTGAGAGTCTCCTCGGCTACTGATTTTCTTTTGCTAGGGCTGGGGTTACCATCGATCGTACGTATGTTATGGAGTCTATCAGCTAGCTTAACAAGCAGTGAATCTAAGTTACCATTTTTAATGAGTAAGTCTAACGTCTCTTTTTTCTCTAGCTTAATTTTCGGTCGCTCGTTTTTACTATAGAGATGGGCAACTTCCTTAACAATGCGAGTAACACGATCTCCAAACATCGTTTTCATTTGACTCACTTCGTAAGGAGTATCTTCTATCGTGTCATGCAAGAGAGCAGCAACAATAAGATTTTCATCATCCGTGCAGTCAAGCAAGATAGTAGCCACACTAAGTGGATGAAGGTAGTAGTGTTCCCTCCGATTACGAAACTGCCCAAAATGGTAATGTTTAGCAACCTGCATAGCCAGCTTGATCTTGCCATCCTGCATGCCCTTTTGAACTACCCTAGAAAGAAATAGTTGATCTTCTGGACTGTCTATTCTGACCTCATCAAATAATTCATCGTAAGCAAAGTATTTGATTTTGGGACGTATCGACTTAAGGTTGATCGGTAACACATAAACCTGAGTTATGTAATCTTTTGATTTTTGATAGTCAAAAAAGCCAAAATGAGCCTTAACTATCCTAATATTATTACGAAGGGCCTGGGGTACTAGGTTTTCTTTGCCCACATCATTTTCATAGGGAGCATAGATTTTTTTTGGCAGCCTAAGATTACA
>JBCCTJ010000003.1:0-43413 GCA_039198585.1 Bacteroidota bacterium | reverse complement strand
TCGACGGGGAGGTTTGGCACCTCGATGTCGGCTCGTCACATCCTGGGGCTGGAGAAGGTCCCAAGGGTTGGGCTGTTCGCCCATTAAAGTGGCACGCGAGCTGGGTTCAGAACGTCGTGAGACAGTTCGGTCTCTATCTGTTGTGGGCGTTAGAAGTTTGAGAAGGGCTGACCCTAGTACGAGAGGACCGGGTTGGGTAAACCTCTAGTGTATCAGTTGTGACGCCAGTTGCATCGCTGAGTAGCTACGTTTATTAGAGATAAGTGCTGAAAGCATCTTAAGCACGAAACTCGCTTCAAGATTAGACTTCTTTATAGGGTGGTTATAGATAATGACCTTGATAGGTTGCAGGTGTAGAGTCAGTAATGGCACAGCTAAGCAATACTAATTACCCGAAATATTTCCTTTGTTGCTCCTTTTACTCTTACGATAATATTATTAAGAAATAAGGTGACTATAGCGCTGGGGATACACCTCTTTCCATTCCGAACAGAGAAGTTAAGTCCAGTTGCGCCGATGGTACTGCCCAGAAAGGCGGGAGAGTAGGTAGTTGCCTATTTTTTATTTTATAGCTTTTGGAAGTTATCTAATCACTCAATTGCTGATTATCTTAAAAAATTCTCCCCTTTTGGCGTACTACTCAGAAGTAGAGACGTTTTTTTTCAAAAACATTTCATATGAGTTGTAGGGAACGTTTCCCTTTTATGTCCATAAGCAAAAAAAAAGTAAGATTCACCGAATTTAGGTACTTTTGTTCATTTTCGGGGATTTTTGCAATTTTTATTAGTTATTCTTAATCTAAAAAAATGTTAATAGAGTTTCCTATAGAGATATTTTTTTAATGATTGCTACAATTTCGTATTCTCCTGACTGCCTCTTTGTCTTTCTTGTAGATTTTATTTAAAATTGGGATTATGAAAATAAAAATATTCCCCATAGTGCTTTTCTATACACTTTCTTATAGTATGCCTCAGTCTTGTAGCTATGAAAAGAAAATTGAGAACATAAAGACCACAATATTGGTAAAACAGATCCTTCAAAAAAAATTAATCGTAATAATCAAGCTTTTTCTATTGTTTAGTTCCATTGTCATCGGTTTTCTCGTTGTTTTATCTGTGATTAACGCAACTAGAACAAAGATGGTGGACCTAAAAGCCAAATATCCGAACATTGAGCAATTAGAACCTTGGCTTTTTTACTTAAAGGGCAAAGAAGATGTTACTATCCCTTTTGAAAAATACTCGAATTATAACCTGCAACTTCCTTTAATCCGATATGGTGGAAAACATAATCTTTCTATAGATCCAAAATTTCAAAAATTATTTTTCTGTTTAGAGTCAGATTGTGATCTATACAATTGGGATCTATACAATAAATACAAAGGATGTGATTATTTTTTTATAACTGATACTTCGCTTCGAAATGGTTTTTTGGTTGTTGCTGCTCATCCCTTACTAAAAGACGATGTCGAATGTTATCTTCGCTGTTTACAAAGAGATGTTACTAGGGATCCATCAAGGTATTCGCTCTTTTCATTTTTGCCTAATAAGTTTGAGTTCGATGCCTTACTATCTACTCCTATATTTGAATCTATGCTATTATCATTCTCTCGGGGAAAGATGGAAGAAGCTTATCCTGAAATCAAAACATGGAAAGTTCCAATATGGCAAAAAGATGAGAATAACACTGTATCCTATGTAAAGGAGGACATGCTATTTAAACGTGGGTTGA
Organism: Bacteroidota bacterium; assembly: GCA_039198585.1. Lineage (GTDB taxonomy): Bacteria > Bacteroidota > Bacteroidia > Cytophagales > Amoebophilaceae > JBCCTJ01. Next base: position 41,682 of record JBCCTJ010000003.1, on the reverse strand, counting down.
ACCGATTGAAGGCTTGCTTTCCTGAAAGCTATGATTATATTTTAGTAGGTAATGAACCAGACCCTCATGATTGTCCTGACTATGGTAGCATCCCCTACACTATTGAAAAAGGTTGGGGAAAAAGCTCTGATTTTTTGATTCCATTAAAAAATTAATAGTACTTTATTAACTAAGAATAGTACTATATAATATTTTATGTTAACTTACTATTATATTTGTTAAGTAATTAAAACTTAATTTTTTACTCTAAGAAACTATTAATACAGTTAACTTGGCATACTAGAATCATAGAATTCGTTTTATCTATTATTTTTGCTGGATAACTCTTACCTATCAATTGATGTTGTATGCTAGTACGATGCCCATTACGATTATTATTGGCACTAATCGTCCCCATTCTCTCAGTGCTGTTGTAGCCCATCACTGTGCTCATCTTTTTGAAAGAAAAGGGGTACTGACCCACCTACTTAATTTACAAGAGCTACCTGAAGACTTTGCGTTTTCAGCTCTCTACGCCAATAAGAAGAAAAACAGTCAAGTCAATACAATGATTGCTCACATGGACGAATCTGTTAAATATCTATTTGTGGTACCGCAATACAATGGATCCTTCCCTGGTGTATTAAAAACTTTTATTGATGCTTATGCTTCTCCGAAAATATTTAAAGGTAAGAAAGCAGCTCTGATAGGCGTTTCTAAAGGATATCAAGGTAATTTGCTGGGGCTGAGTCACTTGGGCGATATTCTATATTATTTGGGAATGACGATTTATCCAGTTCAGCCTAAACTTGCTAATATAGTTCATCCTGATATCGATTTAGTTAAAAAAAATCCACGCTATATTGCTCATTTGGAAGAGCAAGCTAGCGGTTTTATTGATTTTTAATAGTACTCTATCATGGTTAAAAAAAAGCATGTTCTTTATGATTCGATTGTTGCAACGCTGCAGGATATCTATGACCCTGAACTTCCTGTTGATATTTATTCACTGGGCTTGATATATAATATCACTATTGAGGATACTGATGATCAAGAAAGTAAAGTAGGTATTCTGATGACTTTGACCACACCGAACTGTCCTGCTATGGCGCTAATTGTAGAGGATATTAAAGAAAAAGTTATTGCTATTAAAGGAGTTGGTAGTGTAGGTGTGCAAATTACTTTTGATCCTCCTTACAGTCCAGATAATATGTCAGAAGAAGCGAAGATAGCATTGGGGTGGCTAGATTGACTGCTGTTATTCAAATAATTCTCATGAAGAATGTTCTATACTTAATCAACTTAATGTTGGGTTTTGATAAATAGGATAAAAGGCAGTAATATTGTAGTCCAAAAACTGCTAGTAAGCAGGGGAGATACCCAAGCGGTCAACGGGGGCAGACTGTAAATCTGTTGGCGTACGCCTTCGCAGGTTCGAATCCTGCTCTCCCCACTGATAAGAATTGCGGAAGTAACTCAATTGGTAGAGTGACAGCCTTCCAAGCTGTAGGTTGCGGGTTCGAGTCCCGTCTTCCGCTCAGATGCCGATGTGGCTCAGCGGTAGAGCACTTCCTTGGTAAGGAAGAGATCGCGGGTTCAAATCCCGTCATTGGCTCCATAAATGTTTTATAAAAAAATATGATTGTGCTTTTTTGCACTTCTCCAAAAGAATTGTACTTTTGTCGCCTAAGACTTTTATAATCACTTATTAATTAAATCAATCGATATGGCAAAGGAAAAGTATATCAGGAACCTAGAGCACGTCAACATAGGTACCATGGGGCATGTAGATCATGGGAAAACTACACTTTCAGCGGCTATTACTGCAGTGAGTGCAACACAAGGCTATAGTGAAAAAAAAAGCTATGATCAAATCGATAATGCCCCTGAAGAAAAGCAACGTGGTATTACTATTAATAGCTCTGTTGTAGAGTTTTCTACTAGAAACCGTCACTATGCTTTGATTGATTGTCCAGGTCATGCAGACTATATCAAAAATGCTATTACAGGTATGAACCAAACAGACTATTTAATTCTTGTAGTAGCTGCTACTGATGGGGTGATGGCCCAAACAAAAGAACATCTTCTTCTTTCTAAGCAGATTGGAATGACTCCTGATAAACTTTTGGTTTTCTTAAATAAAGTTGATGCATTAGATGGAGATGAAAATGATAAAGAAGAGCTTAGGACATTAGTAGAAGAAGAAGTGCGTGAAGATATTAATAGAGTATTTGGAGATGGTGCTGATGAAAAAGTTACTATTATTAGTGGGTCTGCTTTAGCAGCTCTTGATGAAGGCAACGCTAATCATGCAGGGGCCGTCGAAAAAATTAAACAGCTTCATGACGCGCTTGACTCACTTCCATTGCCTACTCGTGATACGGAAAAGCCTTTCTTGATGTCTATCGAAGATGTATTTTCTATTTCAGGTCGTGGAACCGTTGCTACTGGAAGAATAGACCAAGGGGTTATAAAAGTTGGTGAAGAAGTAGAAGTGGTTAGTGCGCGTAAAGGTAAATTTAAAACTACTGTTACGGGTATAGAGATGTTTAGAAAGGAACTAGAAGATGGTAAAGCTGGTGAAAATGTTGGTATGTTACTTCGTGGTGTTGGGAAAACGGATATTCAGCGAGGTGACGTTATTTGCAAACCCAACACGATCACGCCAAGCAAAAAGTTCCGAGCAGAAGTATATGTACTTAAAAAAGAAGAAGGAGGGAGGCATACTAGTTTTGGTATTAAATATCGTCCTCAATTTTATGTACGTACAGCAGATATTACTGGAGATATTAAGTCTATTAAAGATTCCGAGGGAGCAGATAGAGAAATTGTTATGCCAGGTGATAATGTCATGATGGATATAGAACTTCTTAATAAAATTGCTATTAATAAGGGACTGAAATTTTCTATGCGTGAAGGTGGTAGAACGGTGGGTGCTGGTATTGTAACAGAAGTGCTTTAATTATTGGTATGAGTACCTTATATGCTTTACTTTCCTTTTTATGTTATTAGTTATTAGCAATCATAAGAAATATAGCCTACAGGCTTATCCAGATACGGGTGTAGCTCAATTGGCAGAGCAGTGGTCTCCAAAACCACAGGTTGGGAGTTCAAGTCTCTCCATCCGTGCAAACGAATAAAAATGTTTAGTATTATTACCTTTATTATAGAGTCGTTTAACGAACTTGTTTACGAAGTAACATGGCCTTCTAATAGGCAGTTGCAAGATCTTTCTTTTCTTTTTTTTATTGGTCTTGTAATCTGTGCTTTTATTGTGGGGATACTTAATATCTATCTCCAGAAATTAAGTATGTGGATTTATCAAGCTTTCTGATACTTGATTGTATAGTTTCATCAAAAAGAAAAATATGACAAATAAAGCGTGGTACCCTATTAAAGTGAAAGGAGGACAGGAAGAGAAAGTAAAGCTCCGTATAGAAGCAACACTTCAAGAAAAAGGAATAGAAAAGATGGTAGATGATATTTTAGTTCCTTTTCAAAGAGTTTATACTGTACAAGCTGGGAAAAAGATTATAAAAAAACGGTACTTTGCCTATATTGTTATTTTAGCTGACTTCCAGAAAAATAATAAGCTACGAGAACTTATTCAGCAGGTACAAGGTGTCCGTGGATATATATCCGCTGCAGGATGGGGGGGCACACACGAGCCTACACCTTTAGAAAAAGAAGAAGTTGATATTATGCTAGGTAATGAAGTCACCGTAGATACTTTAGATGAGGATGTTAAAAAGAACTTTAAAGAAGGGGAAAAAGTAGAAATTACGAATGGTGTCCTGAAAGGTAAGTTAGCAATTATTAGGAAGCTAGATTCTAACCGAAAAAAACTAGAAGCTACGATTCAGATTTTTGGTAAAGAAACCAAAACAGAACTGAATTTCTCACAAGTGAAAAAACTATAAACTTACAGCCTTATGTCTATTACAAAAATACAAATACAAGGAGGAAATGCAACCCCAGGACCTCCTTTAGGACCAGCACTTGGTGGGAAAAACCTTAATATTCGGGATGTCGTTAGTGAAATTAATGCTAAAACTAAACATAAAAAAGGCGAAATTGTGCGAGTTATCATTAATATTAACGAAAAAAGCAAAAAGTATACTATCCAAGTAAAGAATACACCTGCTTCTATCATGCTGAAAAAAGCAATTGGTATTAAAAAAGGGTCAGCCATTCCTAATAGAGATAAAGTAGGAACGATATCAAGAGAAAAACTTAAAGTGATTGCTTTAGAGAAACAAGAAGACCTAAATGCTTTTTCATTAGATAAAGCTATCAAAATACTAGAAGGAACCTTAAGAAGTATGGGCGTTACTATAACAAACTAAATCAAATGGCTAAAAGGAAGACTAAAAGAGAGAAAAAACTATTATTATCACATGACTTTGGAAAAGCCTACTTCCTTCAGGAAGGAGTCAATCTACTAAAAAAAAGCACGAATGTAAAATTTGATGCTTCTGTTGATATTCATGTGAATCTTAATATTAACCCTCAGAAAGCTGATCAAATAGTACGTGGAGTTGTAGATCTTCCTCATGGAACAGGCAAAGCAAGGCGTGTTTTAGTAATTTGTACACCTGATAAAGAAGAAGAAGTCAAGAAAGCTGGTGCTGATTATGCAGGCTGTGATGAATACCTGAAAAAACTAGAAAATAAGTGGAAAGAAGTAGACGTGATTGTAGCCATACCTATTTTAATGGCTAAAGTAGGCAAAGTGGGTAAAATTATAGGCCCTATGGGCTTAATGCCTAGCCCTAAGAATGGCACAGTAACGCCAGATCCAGCTAAAGCGGTCAGAGAAATAAAGGCAGGAAAGATAGAAATTAAAAATGATGAGTACGGTCAGATTCATGCTAGTATTGGTCGTGTATCCTTTAGTAACGAAAAACTAGAAGACAATATCAACGAAGTAATAAGTACTATTAAAAAGCTTAAGCCTAGCAGTTCAAAAGGAGGGTATATACAGAGTATTACACTTGCTAGTACAATGGGGAAAGGCATCAAAATAGATCAAAGTTCAATTAAGTAGCATCATAATCATGAATAAACAAAGAAAAAAGGAGGTTCTAGAGATGATGGAATCTATTTTATCTCAAAATCATCTATACATTGTAGATTGTCAGGGTCTTACAGCTAATCAAGCACATCAGCTTCGTGCTATGTTATACAAAGAAAATATAGGTTGTCGTGTTATCCCGAACACGCTTTTGCGTATTTTATTTCAAGGAACTGATAGAGAGCAACTGAGTGAAACTCTCAAAAAAACATCCATGGTGCTTATGACAAAAGAAAATCCGAGTATACCTGCTAGGGTTCTTCAAAAATTCCATAAAGCAACTAAATTAAAAGTCCCAGAAATCAAGGGTGCTTTTGCTTATGGTGAAATATTTATTGGTATTGATCAGCTTAACCCACTGGCAAAGCTTAAATCTAAAGAGGAGCTAATAGGAGAAATTATCAATATTCTTCAAGCTCCGATGCAGCAAATTCTTGGTGGGCTACAAAGTGAAGTGGGGAAAATACATCGTTTACTAAAAACAATAGCTTCTGAGTAATACTAATTGCTAGATAAAGAATAGTTGATCCCGTTTATATATTTTGATATATCATAGAAGATGTATAGGTTTGCATACTTCTTATTTACTGCAAAATGTGAATAAGCGTCAACACACTTTTAATAAATAGTATATCTACTGAATAGCAATAAACCATCTAAATAATTACTAACTTTAATATAATGGCCGAAATTAAAAACATTGCAGAAAAGCTAGTTAGCTTAACTGTGAAACAAGTCAAAGAGCTAGCGGATGTCCTCAAAGAAGAGCATGGCATAGAACCTGCTGTTGCGGCAGCACCTGCTATGTTAGTTGCAGAGTCAGGGCAGGAAAGCCAGCAAGTAGAAAAAACTATTTTTGACGTAATACTAAAGTCCTCAGGAACTTCCAAATTGGCGGTTGTTAAAGCTGTAAAATTGATTACTAACTCAGGCCTTAAAGAGGCTAAGGATTTGGTAGAAAGTGCACCTCAGCCTATTGCTACAGAGGTCACAAAGGAAAAGGCACAAGAACTTAAGTCTCAGCTTGAAGCAGCAGGAGCAGAAGTAGAGTTGAAATAAGTAGTTTTAACTTTTCCTACTTTAGTTGAAAAAGCGCTACTAATAAATACATTCCCAGTTTGTCTATTCCAATAGATTAATATATCAATGTTAAAAGATCTAGTTATAAAATATGTCACATAGAATTTCTTTTTCCAATCAAGTAGTTCATGTATCTCCGCCTAGCTTGTTGGATTTTCAAGCTAAATCTTTTTCTAGACTTTTTCAAGAAAAAAATTCTTTTGCTGAAAGAAAGAAATCGATTCTTTATCAAATGCTCAAGGAGCATTTGAGTATTTCTGATACTAAAGGTAATTTTTTTCTTGAGTTTTTAGACTATAGCATAGGAAAACCTTATTATGCCCCAGAGCAGTGTTTGGAACAAGGAATTACGTATGATGTTCCCTTGAAAGTCAAGCTGCGACTAACTTGTAAAGATGGGCATACTAACCAAGAAACTGAAGAAGAGGTATTTTTAGGTAATATTCCTTACATGACGTCAAGGGGGTCCTTTATTTTTAAAGGCATTGAGAGAGTTGTTATATCTCAAATTAAGCGATCTTATGGTATTTTCTTCTCTAAAACTAAGCATGCAAGTGGTGCTACCCTATATGGTGCTAAAGTTGTCCCCTTAAGAGGAATATGGCTTGAATTTGCTTTTGATGCTCATGGTATATTGTATGCCTATATTGATAGGCGTAAAAAAGTTCCTGCTACACTATTATTGAGAGCTATAGGCTACAGTAGTGATAAGGATATCCTGAGCCTTTTTAACCTTGCGAAAGAAGTCACAGTTAAAAAAAATAACTTAAAAAAGTATCTTAATCATAAATTGGCAGCTCGCCTTTTAAGAACTTGGACAGAAGAGTTTGTAGATGAAGAAACGGGTGAAGTTGTTTCGATTAATCGTAGTGAAGTTGTCCTTGATCGTGATACTATTATTACGCCGGAGATTATAGAAATTATTCTTAACTCAGGAGAAAAAAATATCATTATCTATGAAGATCAAGGAGAAGAAGTAAATCCGGCTCAATTTATTTACAAAACCCTGCTCAAAGATGATACAAACACTGAAAAAGAAGCGGTTGAAAATATTTATTATCAATTACGTGGGTGTGAGCCTTCTGATGATCAAGAAGGAAAAGAGTTTGTACAACAGTTGTTTTTTCATAAAAAACGCTCTCACTTAGGTCGTATAGGCCGTTTTTGGCTAAATAAAAAGCTTTTAGTTAATGTCCCTGAAGATGTTGACACTTTAACACGAGAAGATATTGTAGCAATCTTACATGCTTTTTCGGACTTAGTAGCTGGTAAAAGATCGGTAGAAGATGCAGATAGTATGACCAATCGTATTGTACAAGCATCTGGCAATCTACTTGAAGAGGTTTTCAATAGAGGCATCAAGCTCACAGGGCAATATATTCGTGAAGAACTAGGGGCTCGTGATAGTGAAGATTTAACACCAAGTGATCTTACAAGTGGGCACTATATCACTGCTGCACTACATTCTTTTTATAGTACAGGGCATCAGTCTCAGTTGATGGACCAGGTAAACTTACTTAGCTCAGTAAGCCAGATTAGAAGAATCACAAAAATTAGTAATAGTATTTCAAGGGAACGTGCAGGATTTGATGCTCGTGATGTGCATGAAACTTATTACAATCGTATATGTCACATTAAAACACCAGAAGGCCTTAATACGGGTTTGGTATTAGAAGCTGCTATTTATGCTATAATTGATGGTAGAGGGGCGCTTAAAACTCCTTATAGAAAAGTGATTAATGGCAAAGTAGATCTTGAAGGAGAAATAGTTTATTTAGCTGCGGATGAAGAAGAAAAAGTGATTATAGCACAACTAACCAATCATATTGCAAAAGATGGTACCTTATTAAGTGATCGAGTTAGAGCAAGAAGTAATCAGGGAGAGTGGGTTATGGTCAGCCCCAAAGAAGTTGACTACATAGACTTATCGTACAATCAAAGTTTATCTATAGCGGCTACATTAATTCCTTTTTTAGAGTACAATGAAACAACGCGTGTTGTAATGAGTGCCAACATGCAGTGTCAGTCTGTTCCACTCTTACAACCTCAACCGCCTATAGTTGGAACAGGTCAAGAGTGTGCTATTGTAAGAGATTCACACTTCCTTCCTACAGCTGAGGAAGATGGTATAGTTACTTACGTAGATGCTACAAAGGTTATTATACAACCCCACCTTCCTGAAAATATGGAAAAAGTTTTGCTCAGTAAAGAGCCCAAAGTATATTCCCTTACTAAATTTAGACCTACTAATCAAAATACTTGTATTAATCTCAAGCCCGTAGTTCATCAAGGTCAGAAAATTAAAAAAGGAGAGTATCTTTGTGAAGGATATGGTATTAAAGAAGGGGAATTATCTCTGGGGACTAACCTTCTTGTTGCTTATATGCCTTGGAGAGGTTATAACTTTGAAGATGGTATAGTCATATCTGATCGTCTTGTAAAAGAAGATGTTCTCACCTCTATTCATATTAAAACTTTTACACTAGAGCTTTATGATACAACGGAAGGCCCTGAAGAATTCACAGCTGATATTCCTAATATAAGTGAAGAAGCTATTAGAGATCTAGATGAAAATGGTGTTGTGCGCGTTGGTAAAGAAGTTAGTGAAGGAGATATTCTCATTGGCAAGATAACTCCCCAAGTAGAAGCGTCTAATTTAACACCAGAAAATAAGATTCTTCATGCAATCTTTGGAGATAAAGCAGGGCGTGTTCGCGATTCATCACTCCGAGTACCTAACTCTTTCAAAGGAACAGTTATTGGAACTGAAATATTATCGCGTCGTAAGAAAAAAGTAGGCGATCTAGCTAAAACACGTCAAGAGGTAAAAAAATTACAAGACAATACTTTAAATAAGTTAGAAAACTTGCGTCAAAAGGCTATTGATACTATGCTCAATCTTTTAGATAATCAAGCCCTACTAACTATAGTAGATGTTGATAAAAAAGAAATACTTGGAAAAGGTGGAATACTGACAAAGGCTATAGTTGCTGATAGCATACTGATGCCTATTGATAAAGATCTTGAATTGCTTCCATTTCATAAAATAAGCAATTTTAACTGGACAAAGAAAGGTGAAATTAATGCGCAAATAGAATATTTGCTTGGGAGCTACAAGAGACATGCAGGAGATATTGTCGTTCATTATAAACAGCAAAGACGTAAAATAGAAGTAGGAGATGAAATACCAGTCAATGCTCTTCGCATTGCTAAAGTTTTTGTAGCTAAGAAGCAAAAGATACAAGTAGGCGATAAGCTTTCTAACAAATTTGGCAATAAGGGAGTAATCACAAAGATAGCCAGAGAGGAAGATATGCCTTACTTAGAAGATGGTACTCCTATTGATATTTTACTTAATCCATTAGGAGTACCTTCTCGTATGAATATAGGTCAACTCCAGGAGTCTACACTGGGCTGGGCAGGTAAAAAGCTAGGAGTCAAATATAAAGTGCCAGCTTTTGAGGGGCCTGATATGAATAGAATTAATACAGAAGCAGTTAAGGCAGGTATACCAGAGTTTGGATTAGCTACACTTTATGATGGGTTTACAGGAAAACCATTTGAGAATAAAGTAACATGTGGGGTGTCTTATATCCTGAAACTTAATCACCTTGTTGATGAGAAAATGCATGCAAGGGCTACAGGACCTTATGGGTATATTACACAGCAACCTTTAGGGGGACGTGGCAATAAAGGAGGTCAAAGAGTAGGAGAAATGGAAGTATGGACTTTAGAAGCTTATGGTGTAGCTAACTTACTCAGAGAGATGCTAACAGTTAAGTCTGATGATCTTGTAGGAAGAAAAGCAGCGTATGAGTCTATTGTAAAGGGGCATAACATACCACTAGCACATAGTTCAGAAGCATTTAAATTTCTCATTGCTCAGCTAAGAGGACTTGGTGTAGATATTACTTTTAGATAATAAATAACAATGCAACTATTATGTTTCGACCAAAAAGAACAGGCATAAGATCAGACTTTTCGGAAATTATTATAAGTCTAGCCTCTCCACAAACCATTCTTAATCAATCTCATGGCAAGGTTGTTGAGTCTGACACAAGAAACCATCGTACTTATAAGCCTGAAAAAGATGGCTTATTTTGTGAATGTATATTTGGCCCTGAAGAAGACTGGAAGTGTGCTTGTGGTAAGTACAAGGGTATAAAATACAAGGGTAATGTCTGTGATAGATGTGGTGTAGAAATTAATGAGAAGAGAGTTCGGCGTGAGCGAATGGGCCATATTGAATTGGTAGCTCCTATAGTGCATACTTGGTATTTTAGGTATTTACCCAACAAGATAGCTACTTTACTTGGTATTCCTAGTAAAAAATTGGAGAATCTTGTTTATTACGGAAACTACATTGTAATACAAGCTGGTATAAAGAGTCAAGATAGTCTTGAGCCAATGACCTTTATGACACGTCGTGAATATTATGATATCCTAAGAACTATTCCGAATGAGAATAAAGTACTTTCCGACAACAACCCTGATAAAGTTATTGTTAAGACTGGTGGAGAAGCAATTGAAATGCTCTTGAAGCGCTTGGATCTTGATCCTCTTGCTAGAGATCTTCGTGAACAAATTGCCACTGAGTCTTCTCAACAACGACGTGCTGATGCTATCAAAAGGCTCGAATTAGTAGAAGCATTTCGTAGTGCTGATAGGAAAGGCATAGTCAATAAACCAGAATGGATGACTATGCGGTATATTCCTGTTATACCTCCTCAAATGAGACCTAGTGTACGTCTCCCTAATGGGAGGATTGCTACTTCTGATATTACAGAACGCTATCGGAGAGTTATTATTCGTAACAACAGGCTACAAAGACTCATAGAAATCAAAGCTCCTGATATCATTTTGCTTAATGAAAAGAGAATGCTTCAAGAAAGTGTTGATGCTTTATTTGATGATGTTAATAAGGTAGTTGGAGATAGAACTCCTAACTCTTTAAGTACCTCTTTGAAAGGAAAATCTGGTGTTTTTAGAAAGCACTTGCTAGGCAAACGTGTTGATTTTTCTGGGCGTTCTGTTATTGTAGTGGGCCCCGAGCTGAGTCTTCATGAATGTGGCCTTCCTAAGGATATGGCTGTTGAACTTTTCACGCCTTTCATTATTGCTGGCCTCATAGATCATGGAATAGCCTCTACTCCCAAGGAAGCAAAGAAGATTATAGAAAAAAAAGAACCTATCGTTTTTGAAATTTTGCAGAATAAGATGAAGAATCACCCTGTTTTACTTAACCGAGCGCCTACTTTGCACCGTTTAAGTATTCAGGCTTTTCTACCTAGACTAGTTGAGGGAAAAGCTATTCAACTACACCCACTTGTATGTACTGCTTTTAATGCGGACTTCGATGGTGACCAAATGGGAGTATATCTCCCTTTGAGTCAAGAAGCTATTGTAGAAGCATATATTTTGATGCTTTCATCTAACAATATCCTCAACCCTTCCAATGGACAGCCTATTACAGTTCCTTCAAAAGATATTGTGTTAGGGCTCTACTATCTAACTAAAGAAAAAGAAGAGCCGCCTAAAAAGCCAAAATTAGATAATAAGCCTCTATTCTCATCTATTGATGAAGTAGTGACTGCTTATAATAATGACTGTTTAACTAGGCATACGGCTATTAAACTCCATGTTAAGGTGGTCAATAAAGATAGTAGGGAAAAAAACCAAGTTATTGATACTACTGTTGGAAGAGCCCTATTCAATCAGTATGTCCCTAAAGAAATAGGTTATATTAATGAGCTACTTGATAGTAAAAAAGTGCGTTCTATTACTGCTAGAATATACCAAAAATTAGGTGCAGTTGGTACGGCTGCTTTTCTAGATCAGATTAAGACACTTGGCTTTCAAGTAGCCTATGAAAGTGGACTAACATTTAGCATTGCTGATATTAAAATTCCCAAGGTTAAGAAAGAGCTGATCAAGCAGGCAGAAGATGATGTGAAGTCTGTCTGGGATAATTATTATATGGGGCTGATTACTAATACTGAACGCTACAATCAGGTGATTGACATTTGGACGAGGGCTAATACTACTCTGACTAATTTGCTTGTTGAGGAGCTATCAAAAGACAAATTAGGCTTTAATCCTATTTATATGATGTATGCATCGGGTGCCCGTGGCTCTCGTGATCAGCTGGGTCAGCTAGGAGCTATGAAGGGACTTTTGGCTAGTAGTAGTCAAGGAATTATAGAGTACCCTATTCTCAATAGCTTTGTAGAAGGTATTAATGTCGGTGATTACTTCCGTTCAGGAAGTGCAAGTAGAAAAGGCCTTGCAGATACTGCTACAAAAACAGCTGATGCAGGTCACTTAACTCGTAGGTTGGCAAGTGTTGCGCAGGGTGTTATTGTTCGTGAAGAAGATTGCCAAACCCTGCTGTATAAGAAGATAACGCCACATTATAATAGTTCTGGTGATGTTAAATTAAGTATTAGCGAACAAGCCTTTGGTCGTATCTTGGCACAAGATGTCTATATGCCTGGTACGCAAGAACTTATACTACCAAGAGGAGAAGAAGTAACGGAGGCAGTAGGAAACAGAATAGATCAGGCTAATATTGGCTTCATTAAAATACGTTCTGTTTTGCACTGTGAAACAGAAGATGGTGTCTGTATAAAGTGCTATGGAAAAGACTTAGGAAGAGGGAAGCTAGTACAAATAGGAGAACCTATTGGTATTATAGCAGCTCAGTCAATAGCAGAACCAGGTACACAGCTTACCTTAAGAACGTTCCACTCTGGAGGTGTTGCCCTTAGTGATATCGATGAAGGTGTTGTAAAGTCTAATCTTGAAGGAGTTGTCAAACTACAGAATGCTGAAATAGTAGACAGAGTAGATAAAATAGGAGAGATTGAGCGTATTGTTCTTAGTCGTGGGTCAGAGCTGCAAATTATTGATCCTGATACTGGTAAAGAGCTTAACTCGCATGTATTGCACTATGGTGCCACTTTATTTGTAAAAGATGGACAAAAGGTAGACAAAGGAGAAGCACTCTTTGAATGGGATCGCTATAATGTCGTAATACTAGCTGATATTACTGGTAAAGTTCACTTCAAAGAAATGGAAAAGGGGGTGACTTACAAAGAGGAAAAAGATGAGCAAACAGGATTAAAGCAAAAAGTAATCATCGACTCTAGAAATAAAAGCAAGCTACCCAACTTAACGATAGAGGGCAAAAATAATGTTAAAGTTGCTTATACTGTTCCTGTTAACTCATACTTATCTGTAGAAGATGGAGAAAAGGTAAAAGCAGGTGATGTATTAGTAAAAATACCTCGTAGTAAAGGAGAACTAAGAGACATTACTGGTGGGCTACCTCTTGTTAATAGACTGTTTGAGGCACGCCAGCCATTTAACCCTGTTACAGTAAGTGCAATTGATGGTATTGTCGTTTATGGAGAAAAAAAGAGAGGTAACCAGCAAATTATTGTAAGAGGTAAAGATGGCAGTGAATATACTCATACTGTTTCTTTGTCCGATGTGATTACTGCTCATGAAGGAGACTATGTGAAAGCCTGTTATCCACTTGCTGATGGAATTATATCTTTAAATAGCATTCTAGAGGTAAAAGGGAGAGATGCTTTGTTTAACCATATGATCCAGGAAATTCAAAACATTTATCGTGGGCAAGGAGTTAGAATAGATGATAAGCATGTAGAAGTTATACTTAAACAAATGACTCAAAAAGTCAAAGTAATCCAAACAGGAGATACATGGCTACTCCCAGATGGACTTATCCATAAATCTGAATTCAACCATGCTAATGAAGCTGTCAAGCATAAGAAAATTATTACCAATCCAGGCGAAAGTACTTTTAAGGAGCATCAAGTAGTATCTAATACAGCTCTTGATGCCGAAAATAAGCAGTTAAAGATGAAAGGAATGCAACTTGCTGAGGCAAGAAGTGCCAAAACAGCTACTGCTAGTTTTATTTTACAGGGAATTACGCGTGCTGCTATTCAAAGTAAAAGCTTTATTGCGGCTGCTTCTTTCCAAGAGACTGTTAAGGTGCTCAGTAAGGCTGTTATACATAGTGCTTTAGATACAATGCACGGTCTTCATGAAAATGTAATTGTAGGACGTACTATACCAGCTGGTACAGGCCAAAAACGTTATGCTAATCTTCGTGTTTTTTCTGAGGATACTTATAAGACCCTTATGGGAGAAGAGAACAAAACAATCTAGACAGACTGCCTTATCGCTTCTCACACTTAGCCTGGTGAGAAGAGGAAAGTCCGGACAACACAACACACCCTACTTCCTAACAGGAAGGCATTTCTTAAGAAGTGCAGCTAGTGCAACAGAAAATAACCGCCTGCTTAGTATAAAGGTAAGGATGAAAAGGTGAGGTAAGAGCTCACCAGTTTCACTGGTGACAGTGAAAGCTGTGTAAACCTTAGGGGTTGCAAGATCGAGCAGTATGCTTTCGTATGAAACAAGTTGTGTGCTTGTATTCTACATAGTAGAGTGGCATGCGGGTGGATCGCTTGAGGCTATAAGTGATTGTAGTCCTAGGTAAATGATAAGGCACTATTATGATAGTGACAGAATCCGGCTTATAAGTCTGTCTAGGTTGTTTATATAGAACCGGGAGTGTCAGTAATAAAAAAAATAGTCTAAAAAAACACTTAATCTTACTACTAATGTAGTAAATAAGAGGTATCTTTGTAGATAGGAATGCCTCGAAATTTAAGCAAAGAGCTAAAAAAAACAGGATATATAATTAAAGATCATTTACAAGATACAGGGAACTTCGATTTTTCAATTATTCTTCTCATTTTTTTCTTTCTCAAGACTTAGCAAGACAAGATCACTTGTTTCTGGAGAGCGATATAGCACAAAAATCTATAAAGCCATACCTTTTAAGCAAATTGTAAAGGCTATGAATCTTAAAGATAATAAAAAAGTGCCTATATCTAATTTCTACCTCAAGGAGAGGTAGTTTTCATGCTGCTTAGGTCCTTATAGTCAATCTTCTGACAAGAGACTTATTGAGCAAGTCAATGGCAATATCTATACTATCAGTTTTTTTGTAGAATTCGGATTTCAGCAGGAGAGCAACTAAAGACTCACAAAATTGTGAGTCAAATTAGATGTGCGCTTGCCGAAAGAACGAATATAGAACAATGAGATAAAATCTTGGCAGCATATTGGCCCCTTATGTGTCAAAAGTCCAAAATACTATCAATGCTACTTGTTATGAGAGCAGTGTACGCTTCTCGATAAACTAGAAGCTTCGCTAGGAAAACGTTGATTTTATCTACAAAATAATGAAACAGATGTGGAGAAAAGTAAGATTGAATATTATACTAACTAAGTATAACAACTGTGCAGATTGCTACCATTCTCATAGTTGAAAAAGGAAAAAATCCAAAAAAGAAAAAAAGCCTTGACAAGAGGGTTAATGAGATTACATTTCCTCTAATTGCTTTAGTAAAGCCAAGTTATGATTAATTAACTGTGTCAATAATATTTTTAAGGTTGTCTAATATTTTCAGCCAAAATCAAGTACGCTCTTTTTGAGCTATGTTCTCATAGTTAGGAGCTCTTTTGTTTCGTTGTTACTGATGTCTAATAAGCAGTGAGATCAGCTTGGGTAGTTACCTTCCTTCTCTCTGTTGGATTGACCTCTAGTAGAAGTAGCCTGTCTTGTACTGTCATCTTTAACACCATAAATAATATGTACGGCTTGTTTGCTATAACTATTAACTTGTTTCAACTTAGTGTGTAAAGAGCATCACAATAGATAACCTTGTAATAAGTATCTAACGGTCTTTTTTCGCACTTTTTTCATATGTCATGGAAGCTTGAGGGTAAATTGCTAATGGTATCTTTAATCATGGATTCTCCAGAAAATTCTTCCATGATACCTGTTACGTCACGTGTAGATAATCCTCTTTGATACAATAGAACGCATAGTTGATTAGGCTGATTTTTCTGTGTATCGATTAGTTTGAATAATTTAGGCTAACTACCATTGCCCATGTCTTGCCTGCCTTTTTGCACTTTTAGATATTCTTGTCGTTCCACAACTTGTTGTTTTATCCCTTCCCATGGTACTTGATTTGTTTTTTAATTATGATTAAAAAATTTAATCTTTTTTCAGAAGGAGCAGAATTTTTACCTACATTTTGGGTAAATAGTGGATATTTTATTTCCTTGAATGAATGAAGAAAGTTTACCTCACTTATCATACCCCTTGAAGAATAGCTAAAATAGCTCGATGATTTTCTGCCATTTTTAGCGCTGTTTTGCCATTTTCTATTTTCTTTTCTAACCAGCTTTTATTATCTATCTTATTCACAATTTCTTGAAGGATATAAAGTTTATCATGATTATTGGTATCCCAGATAGCTCGGCTCACAGCAAGTTTAAATGCCCTCAAAGTTACTTTAGGTTTTGGATACGTAGCTCTTTCACTGAACAAAATATTAAAGATATCTTTTAACCCTTGGTTAACAACATACTCCAGAGGCCTTTTAGAGAATGCGTCGTAATAGCATTTGCTATTTAGTATAGTTGCTGGCGTTTTAGCAAGTACTTTTGTGAGTAGGTCAAAATCTTGAAAATTTTTAGCATTAAAAATCGCTTGCTTTAGGCCATCATCAGTAACTCCATTCAGGTCACTACTGTTTTGGTCATCAAGCAAAATATCAACTATTTTTTTAAGGTTACTGACTCTTTCTGGCAGCATTGACCGGTATGGTAACGCCTCACTTAAAAGATATAGTACCTTACCCAAAGCTGATGATTGGATTGCAAATAGTTTTTTACGTAACATTGATCCAGTAAGCTCAGGACGTACACGTTTTAGCTCTTCGAGATAACTTGGGTTAAAGATAGGAATGAGTATTAATCTTTGGAAACCTAAGTTAGTATTAGGGTTGAGTGCATGAGCTTGATAGCTGGGTAATTCCAATAAAATATTGACAACGGAAGTCGATTCTTTTGCAATCGCATAATCTAATGCAGACCTCCCTTTTACTCGATTTTTATTAGGCACTTTTATTTCCTCTGCATAAGGATTGTCACTATCTTCACTATCATAAAGTTGATTTTGATAGTCTTCGACTCTATAGGATCGATTAGTATCAAATAGTCGCTGGTCTAGGAATTGATTATCTTTTTCTTTGCATACCTCCTGCA
This sequence comes from Bacteroidota bacterium, assembly GCA_039198585.1. GTDB lineage: Bacteria > Bacteroidota > Bacteroidia > Cytophagales > Amoebophilaceae > JBCCTJ01. Next base: position 24,392 of record JBCCTJ010000003.1, on the reverse strand, counting down.
AGTCTGCTAAATAAGAGTGATTGACTACTGCTACTTCTACAGCTCTTTTAAATCCTTCTGGCGTATCATGAATTTCCCTCTTCTTATATGTAATGTCACTTAGAAGGGCTTCGATACCAGTAGGACTAGACTTGCTGATAAAATAATCTAAAGCTGTCTGATTATTTTGATCACCAAAGAGAAGCTTTTGAAGTAAAGATCTATCACTCGAATAAATTTCTTTTAGTTTATCTTTGTATGAGGAGGTGATAACTGCTGCCTGTACTGCATGCTGAAAACCTAATGAGTCCTTCGTGAATAATTTCTCTCGATAGCTTTTTTTCGTTAGAATAGCCTCTAAAATATTTTTTTTGTTTTTGTTAACGGCATATTCAAAGGCAGTTTGTGGATTTTTTTCATCTATATCAGAAAATAATCCAAGATATAACACGCTATCGTCTACATGGATTAAGAGATTGGTAAGATAGCTGGTGTAACTCTTATCCATATCTGCAAGTAATACAGCCGAGTAGAAGCCTTTGGCGTCATGTGTAAATAATAGACTATGATCTCTATTTTGTTGTAGCAATAGGTTAATAACTTCTCTATCATTTTGAGAGAAAATATATCTGTAAGTTACTTCTCTATGAATATAGGGTAAAACAGATTCTTTGCTTTGATTAAATATCTGTCTGGTCAATAAACTACTATCAATCGCTCCATGGTCAAATAGCTTTCTTAAAAGTGGTATATACTGAAATTTACCTTGTCTTATTATACGTTCGATGATAGTATGAAAAGTCCTTTCGGTAGCCACAAGAGATTGCTGGCTATCTTCTCTGTTCAATAATAGATTGAGTATACTCTCTTCAAAATCAGGTAGCAATATGATCTTCTCTAGCACTTTGCTTAGTATACCTGAAGATGCTTTTTTTAGCATTTTTTTGAGCCAAGATAGACAGTCGTCATGCAAGTCATCTACCCCCATAGTATGCAGGATAGTCATAGTGGCTACTTCAGAAATAGGAAGTTTGGCCAATATTGCCTCATTATTGACCAATAAGTCAAGAATCCGTTTATAAGCATTATCAGGCTTATATGCCTCAGTATATACTTTAGTAGCAGCTAACTCGAGTAGTGTAATTTCTCTTTTATTGTCTGAATAGTCGTGTGAATCAAAACCTGATTTAGGGAAAATAGTGCGATGGAGCAAGTCAGAAGATGCTTCTTTACAGATGCGTTCTAGATGATCAATGTATTGATCTGGTTCCTGCAACACTAACCATACTGCTCTACGCAAACCTTGTTCTGTAGCATTAAGTTGCTTCACTATATCGTCTTGCCTACTGAGTAGAATACTTATCACAGCTTTAGCTTGTAAGGGGAAAAATAGTACACTGGCAATGGCTATATCCAGTGCTGTACCTTTATATCCAGGTAGGACTACCAAGTCTTCAAGCAAGGTTTCTGCTATCAAATCACTGCTACAGTGATGCAATATGTCTTCTAAGAGGTATGCAGAATTAGTGGATGTAATTACGTTCTTGATAACGGATCTGAATATATCTGGGGTTACTTCTACCTTAGCTGCTTGGGCACCATCATCTACTAGTATCTTGAATAATTCTTGACTCACTGTATCACTATCAATCGCCATCATCAAGGCATTAGGATAATTATTGATAGCAGTGTGATTCAGTACGTCACTGTCTACTTGACTGCGTATTTCTCTAAAATTGTTTAACTCTATAGGCTGTGAGTTGAGAGCATCAACGAAAGCCTGTCTAAACATATCCTCGCTGATCTTGTTTTTTGCACTTCTGTTGAGGATCAAAAAAAGTTTAAACAAAAATAAATAAAGAGGGATTAGTAGAATACATCCTATGGCTATGAGTATCTTTCTTTTTTTAGTAGACTGAGCGTGAGCACGAAGCACTTTTTTATCAAGAGATAAACTACTTTTTACTTGTTTAATATTATATTTTGTATTTAACAGCTTGCCACATAAAGGAAATGTGCTAATGCATAAAAATAAATATAAAAATAGGTTGTTCATGTTTCAAAAAGTGTATGGAGGTATTGACCATCCCTGAAGAGATTAGCATAGGCATCATCATAAATAGTAACTAGCGTCTCCACTTTATTTTTAATCCACGCATTAGCCATTTGTGCTTTCTTGTCTTCAAGTGACAAATTAAGAATAATTTCGTAGTCTTCTAGATTAGCTACATGAGGCTGTCTCACTTTCTTAACATAGAAAATCCGAATAGCTTTTTGACCTGATGTAAGCCTGACAAGGTGGGGTTGAGAAGTATCTCCCTCTTTCCATTCTGTAATGGGCTTTGCAAAGTGCTGGATAATAGTGGGCGGTATATTTTTTGCTGCCCATACATAATCGCCTTTATGAGTACGGTAATAGCGTTGATAGGGCTTATGATTAGTGAGTATTTTCTCAGCTTGCTCAAAGGATATTTTTTGACTGCGGAGAGGATCACAAATATTTTTTTGAATAGAAGATATCTCTTTCTCAAAATTTTTATTCTTAGGTATATATATGATCTGCTCTAAGACAACTTGATGCTCTACCTTAGGTAAACGATTTTCGTGTGCTTCCTTAAAGTAAAAGAGTCGTACTTGATTATAGGTGATCGTTCGTTTAGTAGTAATACTTTCAAGAAAGAAGTGTATTTGTAATACTTCTTTTACTTTTTGAACGATCATTTTTCTGACTTCCTGGATATTAGCAGTGGAAGCATGGGTTAAGTCTATCTTTGCTAGTTCTTTGTCTACTACTTGTCTAAAAGTAGCTGGATCCAAAGATTGAATATCTGTAAAGCCAGACTTATGGGCGCATGAGAGTAGTAACTTGCGAACTATAAGTGCTTTTAGAGCTTCTTTCTTCGTTATCGAGTTGCCTTTTTCTATCCTGTAAATTGCTATATCTGCTGTAGTAATAGGTTCTTTATCTACTAGCGCTATAATACTAAGATTGTTTTGACTTTGAGCGATATGAGGACTACGAAAAAGCAGTAAGATTAGAATAGCAAAAAGATATCCAGTCTGCTTTCTTTTATGCTTATAACAGGATGGAAAGCAAACAGACACGCTATTTTGCTCGCTCTCCTTCTTTAGAATTTTCCTGATTACTTGATGTTTCTTTTTCTTCACTTGTTGCTTGTTTGTCTGTCTTCTTCTTCTTTTCTATACCAATTCTTAAAAGAATTTCGTTTGTAAGATGATCTTTTTCATGTATCATATCAGGTATACCACCTACTCCTATAATGCTTCTGTAACCCTCTTTTTCTTTTATGTTTTTGACAGTTCTCTCAAAGTCTTTCATTAGCTTTATTTTAGCTTTTGTGGCTACTTCATTGTAAGATCTTTTATAGACTTCTAGCTTACTGTAGAAGACTTGACTATTGCGCTTAATACGAGCTTCCACTTTCGACTTTCTAACATTTTCTTTTTGGAGTAGTTTTTGGTCATCTTCTACTTTTTTCTTGATATAAAGTAACTCTTTACCCATTCCTTCAGTATAGCTACGTGCTTGTTTTTCCGCCTCACTGATAATATTTGCGATTATTTCATCCTGATTATAAAACATAACTCTAGGCTGCTTATTTCTCATCAAATAGATATTTAAAGCAAGACTGATCATAGCAATACCCGCTGCTATATTCGCTATAGAAAGGTTTTTGTGACTACTATTTTTCCTTTGGTTATTTATTTCTTTGCTGGTCATTTTTTTTAATTAATCCCCAAATATACAAGATATGCAAGCTTTATGCAAATCACCTTACACCTGTACTACCAAATCCTTTTGCTCCTCTACTACTATCTGGCAATACTTTTGTTGGTAGCCAAGCTACTCTTGTGTAGGGGACCACTACTAGCTGGGCTATTCTATCTCCATCTTGGATGATAAAGACTTGATCAGATACATTGATCAACAAAACTTTGATTTCTCCTCTATAATCAGCATCAATAGTCCCCGGACTGTTCAAAACTATGATTCCATTGTGATAAGCTAATCCACTACGCGATCTAATCTGAGCTTCAAATCCAGATGGAAGTGCCATATAAATTCCTGTACCAATTAGTTTTCTCTCACCAGGAGCAAGACTAACAGGTTGCCTTAAAAAAGCGCTTATATCCATGCCTGCTGCATGGCTGGTCTTATATTCAGGAAGGGGACTGCGCGACTCGTTACGTACAGTAACTCTTTGCTCGCTATAGCTATCTCTTGGGTTTTCGTTTTGCATGCTTAGTAAATGGAACGTTGAGTGACAGGTCTCTTTTTCCATAAACATCTGTTTTATAAAGCCAAACTTTGATGCCTATTTTTCCATAAGTTGTTACTGCTTCTGCCATCCCGAAGTCAATATCAGCTCGCAAAGTATGTCGAGGTATCCTCCTTTTTTTATACTCTTCTTTGCGTGCTATTTCTGCGCCACCTAGTCGGCCCGCAAGACGCACTTGTATACCAATGCCCTGACGCGCTATATTTTCTACTGTACGCATAGCTACCCTTTTATAAGAAGCTCGGGCCTCTAGCTGAGCAGCAATGTTTTTAGCCACCAATATAGCATCCATATCCTCATTCTTAACCTCATAGATATTGAGACGGACTTCCTTGCCTAGCTTCTTTTTAATAGCCTGTTTTAGCTCTTGTACCTTAGAACCATTAGGGCCAATAAGAATACCTGGCCTTGCTGTGTGAATAGTAATGGTAATGACTTGCAGAGTACGCTCTATCACAATTTTGGAAATGATACGCTGTGGAGCTTGCTTATTAATAAAAGATCGGATAATAATATCTTCGTGAAATTTTTTTGCAAAATCTTTTTTATTGGCGTACCAGTTAGACTCCCATCCACGTATTGTGCCAAGCCTAAAAGCGATCGTGTTTACTTTTTGTCCCATTTTTTAAGATTCAGTAGTTTTTTTAGGTGCTTTTTTTTCTTTAGATTCACTTACCTTCTTTTTGTTGGTTGCTTTTGATACCATTACTTCCTCTTTTTGTTTGGATATGAGTGTGCTCTTGATTGTTTGCAAAGGTATAACAGAACGATCAGTAACTACTATATTGATATGACAGCTTGGTTTTCTAATAGGATGTGCACGTCCCTGCGGAGCAGGTTGTATTCTTTTGAGTACCTTTCCTATATTGACAAATATTTCTTTGATATATAATGTAGTATTTTTTTGAGCAGTAAGATCTCCCTGTTTTTGTGTCCAATTATTGATAGCTGAAAGCAAAAGCTTATAAATAATTGGGCTAGCTTTTTGAGGTTTATTCTTAAGCACAGAAAGGGCTTGCTGGACTTCCATACCACGAACTAAGTTAGCTACAAGACGCGCTTTCCTAGCAGACATGGTAACTTTATTGTGTTTTGCGATAGCTTCCATAACTGTTTATTTTATTTCTTTTTCTTACTACTATGGCCACCAAATTTGCGTGTTTCTGCGAATTCACCAAGTTTGTGGTCTAAGGTATTCTCATCCGCAAAAAAAGGAACAAATTTTTTGCCATTATGTACCAAGAAAGTGTGCCCTACAAAATCCAAAGTAATTGTAGAGCCTCTTGACCAAGTTTTAATCGTCTCTTTTTTATTAGCTTCATTTAGCTTGTCCAGTTTTTTTTGCAAATAGTGAGCTACATAAGGCCCTTTTTTTTTTGATCTAGCCATTATTTACGTTTTTTAATAATCATCTTATCAGAATATTTATTGCGCTTTCTTGTTTTTTGTCCTTTAGAATAAATACAGCGTCCTCTTCTAGCTCTTGGCTGTCCGCCTGATGATTTTCCTTCACCTCCTCCCATGCTACCATCTACTGCATTAGTTGCTACTTGTCGTGTGCGTGGACGTCTACCTAGCCATCTCATACGGCCTGCTTTCCCTAAAATAATTCGATTATGATCACCATTAGAAACAACACCTACTGTTGCCATACATTCCTTATTGATCATACGCATTTCTCCTGAGGGAAGCTTAACAGTGGCATATTTACCCTCACGGGCTACCAATTGCGCATAACCACCAGCACTGCGCACACAAGCTGCCCCGCTTCCAGGATTCAGCTCAATATTGTGTATAAAAGTTCCCAAAGGCAGTGAGCGTAAACGCATGGCATTACCTACTTCTGGACTTACTTGATCCCCTGCTATAATTTTAGCTCCTACTGCAAGACCTTCTGGGGCTATAATATAAGACTTTACTCCATCTTCATAGTAGATCAGTGCGATAAATGCTGTACGCATAGGATCATATTCGATGCTTTGCACTACGCCTGTAACACCATGTTTTTTTCTGTAGAAATCTATAAGTCGTGCTTTTCTTTTATGTCCACCACCTCGATAATGAACAGTAATAACACCACGATTATTGCGACCAGATTTTTGCTTCACTGGACGTAATAAAGATTTTTCTGGCTTTTTTTTAGTAAGAGTAGAAAAATTGGGCATAATTTGGAAACGCTGCCCTGGGGTCATTGGTTTGATTTTTTTTGTAGCCATAAGTAGTATTTAGACTGTGCTTTCCTGAACATCTATCATATCACCTTTACGCAGTGTAGCAATGGCCTTCTTATAAAGAGGCCGCTGTCCTTTGATAACCCCTTTTCTAGTGTAGCGCTGTACTTTTTTACCTCGGTAGCTAGCGGTATTAATAGCTAAAACTACCACATTATAAAGATCTGCTATTTGCTTTTTCATCTCTACTTTGTTAGCATTTTTGTCTACTAAGAATGTGTATTGATTCTTTTCATGAAGACTAATTGCTTTTTCCGTATGACGAGGTCTCTTGATTAACATATTAGCAAAGTTGTTCTTGTATGAGCGCTACAGCTTTTTCGCTTAATAAAAGCCGCGTAGTGTTTAAAATAGCATAGGTATTAAGCTCTTCAGGTGTTATGACTTTTGCCTTTGGTATATTTCTAGCAGATAAAATAATATTGTGATCTGCTTTAGGCAAGACTAAAACTGTTTTTTCTTCTTGACTACCTAGCTTCTCAAGCATATCTTGATACTGCTTAGTTTTAGGAGTATCAAAAGAAAAGTGTTCAAGCACAAGAATGCTTTGTTTTCTTGCCATATCACTTAGGGCTACACGACGGGCTAACCTTTGCGTTTTTTTATTAATTTTGATACCATAATCACGCGGTTCAGGGCCAAAAGTACGACCACCACCACGCAGTATAGGAGAATTTCTAGCCCCTTTTCTTGCATTTCCAGTGCCTTTTTGTTTTTGAATTTTGCGGGTAGACCCACGAACTTCTCCTCTCTCTTTAGTCTTATGAGTACCTTGTCGTTGTTGTGCTCGTATTCTTTTCACGTCTAGATAAACGACATGATTATTAGGTTTCAAGCCAAACACATCAGGCGAAAGCTCAATTTTCCTTCCTGTTTTCTTCCCTTGATAAGTAATGACTGGTAGTACCATAGTATTTATTTTTCTAGTCTAACGTAGCTATTCTTAGGTCCTGGCACAGCTCCTAAGAGAATCATGAGACCTTCTTCTTGCAATATTTTTATTACTCTAAGATTTTTCACCTTCACACGGTTATTGCCCATTCTTCCTGCCATACGCGTTCCCTTAAAAACACGAGATGGATCAGATCCAGCCCCAATAGCACCAGGCGCTTTTTGACGATTATGCTGCCCATGTGTTTGATCACCAACCCCTTTGAACCCATGCCGCTTAACAACTCCTTGAAACCCTTTTCCTTTAGAGATCCCTACCACATCTATAAACTCTCCTTCCTCAAAAATATCTTTTGCAGTAATCGTATCACCAAGGCGGATGGTATCTTTTGCACAGTCTTCAGAAAAGTTACGAAACTCTACTAGCTCTTTCTTGGGCGTAGTATTTGCTTTCTCAAAATGCTTCAAAAGCGGTTGGGTAGTATTTTTGATTTTCTTATCATCATAAGCAAGCTGTACAGCACTGTAGCCATCATGTTGTAGGGTTTTAATCTGGGTTATGATGCAGTCCCCTACCTGTATCACTGTACAGGGAATAATACGCCTCTCTTCATGGAGGCTTGTCATGCCTATTTTTCTCCCTATAATGCCAACCATAGTTTTATTATAAATTTTTTTTCTTTCCTAATTGATGAAAATAAACAACAGTGTAACCTTTAGATGATTACTTATCTTTTCCAAAGACTAGGACGCAAAGCTATTCATATCTTGTTAAATCGCAAAATCTAGACTAGTATTTATTAATCCCCTTAATCTTAATTAAAAGATCAATACCTATTGTTGCTATGAGTGAGGTATTAGCTTCTAGAAATTTTATAGCGAATAGAGAGGTGATTGTACCACCAAAAATTTTCTCTATGGGGAATTGGTAGTCCCTACCAAAAAACTAGATAGAGTAAGCATAGCCCCTTTTCCCCTAATATGGCTAGTCCTATCCAACCAAGATAGCAATATCCAATGATCAACTAGACGCCATAATTTTTTTAACAAGAAAACAAAAAATTAGCAATATAAAAGAGCCAAACAATAACCTTAATAAAATAAAGTAATATACTAACTAGAACGAAGGCTTCTCATCTATTCACTGCTATTATTACAATTTCTCCATCTGTCTTTCGATTTTTTTATACTTCGAACGAGCTTCTTTTGCAATTTTTTCCCCTACTCTTTGTAACTTTTCGTTTTTGGATATTTCCCTTAAGAATAAGTCGATTCCAACTTTTTCTGTACTCTTCCCAGAAAGGACAGTGTAAAGAGGCTTATAAGACCCATCTTGATATCGCTCGATCATCACTTGCACTACCTGTGCTTTTGGATGTTTAAGGAGGTAGTTGATAAGAGAAAAGTTATGTGTAGAAATTACACTCACTGCATTCGGAAATGTGTTAATTATCTCACCAGCCAGTGCTGATTGTAGAGCTAGCGCTTCTCCGATGTTAGTACTGTTGAGGTATTCATCAAAAGATATAAAGACTTTGTATCTCTCTAAATCAGCCTCATAGAGCATGTTGAGTAACTCTTTTACTGCCTCGACCTCACTAGCAAAGAGTGACTTTTCTCTTCCTGGGTCATCTTTAGGTTCCTTAAAAGCAAATAAGGCACCGAAGGGAGTAATAGTTGCATTCCTTGTAGGAGTAATCCCTACACTTTGCGCGAGCGCTACACTGATATTGATAGCTGCATTGAATATGCTTTTCCCACAAGCATTGGGCCCTGTAATGCCTATGGTAGTATGCTCCTTGCCATCTAGATCAACACTGTTAGCTACCGCCTTGTCTGCTCCTACGATAGGACTCCAGAGACCATCAAATTTGATGTAAGTATCTTTACTATCAAGATAATTCACATAAGAATAACGATTTTTTTGCTCTGAGTTACTATTTTGCATTAGTTCAGAAATAGCTATCTGCGCCTCTATTAATCCCATTTCAAACAAAATGCCATCGAGCATATGAATATTCTCTTCTAGCATAGTCATAGTAGTCAAAAGAGATCCTGTAGAATTGAAGAAAAGCCCAAAACTTTTGAAATTATTTGCCAAAAATGAATAAGTAAGCTGATTATAACTAGGGTTTTCATGTTGCATATTAATAATCTTACGTGTGTATTTTAATTGAGGGCCTAAGCTTTTTTCTAGTTCAGGATTATTACGAACTACCTCATCTACCAGTGCTGCAACTTCTATAAGTGTCTGTACATCTGCTAATCTGCCACTAACATAATCTTGTATAGTCTTATACATTATATATAATTTTATTACACCATACACCATAACTGCATACGCGGCTAATAAAAATAAAAAGTATCCTGCAACTGCTATCCTTGCCTCGTTAGGGAGGTTTTCCCAAAAGTTAATAATACCTCTTATAATTTGATTCTGAATGTTTGCATTTAGCATAAAATACACTCTAACAACGCTTACAACAAAATTAACAAAAAGACTTGCCATAAATATTGTCCCGATTATGTTAAAGTCTAGTATATACCTTTTTGATAATTCAATTTTAAGCCAGCTGGTAAATTTCTTATTAGTGCTTGCATATGCCTTCAGTAGTACTTTTTTATAAGCGGTCGACCATAGAGGATCACTATGACCCCTGTAAAGAGAGAGGAGAGAAGGGGCAGCTTTCTTGAGGTGAGTAAAAGCATGCTTCATTGCTTGTCTATCTTTTTCATGTGCTACCAGTGTCTTTATAGTATGTTGTCTTCTACGCAATTCGCTTGAATCAGCAATAGGAGTCATCAGCATAATGGCAAAGACACTTCTACCGATCTCAGAGAACGCTTTTGGAGACATCATTTCATTTAATATATTAACGTCTGGCTTGTTGGGAGATCCTAGTATGAGCTTAGTACTTTCTGCTGTAACACCTCGCATATCCACAGGTTTATATTTTTTCCTTTCATCAAGAAAAAAAATCAAATATCCATTATTGGCAGTAAGAACTTGCTCAAACATAACTTCAGCCTGCTCTTTAGGTTTTAAATGTGGTTTATCTACTTCATACCCTTCTTTTTTTAATTTTTTCAAGCGCTCTTCTTCTGTTTCCGATTTTTTTTCTTTTCCTACAAATCCTACAAATGGAAAAGAATCAAGGTATAATTTTGATGTGACTTTAAGAATGAGATGTGAGCTGTCTAGTTTTTGAAGTAGGTAATCTTTTGTATTATCTTCTACATTACCTGACCAAATAGTACCTAGACTCCAAGTAGTGATTAATGTATAGCAGAAAGTTCTCTTTAAGCGACTCACTATTTTGTTCATATTCATAAAAAAATTGATTGAGATTAATATCTTCCGCAAAGATATAAACTCCAACTGTATTTTAGGCTTAAATAAAGTAAGTTTAGTTTTCTTACAGACAGAGAGCAGAAAAGATCAAGAAAGTTGGTTACTTAGCATCACATGGAGTCATCTCGTACTCAAAAAGTAACCCAAAACCTCTTTCATGGCGCCATATGGATTAATCAAAGAGTCTTTCTTGCCTTATATTTTTGCCTTTTTTTGAATAAAAATTGAGTGTTTCTTCTCAAAAGAAATGGATATCATTCAATAAAGAAATAATTATTTAGGGCAGTCAAAGGTAGAGACGTTTTTGTCCAAAAAAAATCCATTTGATTTATAGAGAAGGGTTTTACGTCATGTCCATAAGCAAAAAAAGAGGTAAAAATCACCGATTTGGGGTACTTTTTTTTAATTTTCAGGACCTTGTACAGTTTTTATCAGCTATTCTTGGAGGGTGTCATAAGTCAAGCAAATTTTCCTGCTTTGAAGAAATAAAATGTTTACTTTCTAAAGTTTTGGGGAAAATTCTATGGATTCTGAAGAAAAGAATATCTCACTGATCAAGATTAAAGAAAAATCAATTTTTTAATGGATAGTAGCTATAGTACTCTCATCAAGGAATATATTCCAGTGATACGATTGCCCTCTAAGTCACTTTTCTAAGAAGCAACGCGGTACTTATCCGATGACCTATTACGGCATTAGTTGTATGTATTCCAAAAAATATCAAAGACTTTCTGTTTTTGCTGTACGAGCATTCATTCTTTTAAGAGAATAGCCCTCTTTTTCATTTCCAAAAGTCTCTTTATCTTCTTAAGGTACTTGCGATCTGTTTTCGTTTTTTCTCATGTTTTCCTGATCGAAATTTGCGTACAAGGTCAGTTTTGATCCCTTTGGCAGTTGCCAGTTCTCTATTTGCATTTATAGCATCAATAGCATCTGCTCCAACTTTTCTGACTTTTATTTCAGTAAGTTACTGTGCTTGGTATATGCTATGCTTAAACTGCCTTCTTGATTGAAAGGGGCAAGCTGAGGCCTGAATAAAGTTGATCCCAGCCACTTGCATGTTGTTGACTTTTGCGCCAGACTCTACTTTTTGACCTCTTTTCCTCTGACGATAGGTCACAAAGAAGGTCGAAAAAGAGCAACAATGCTATGCCTTGGTGGTATTCATGTAGTAAAAACTTGCTCTTGCTGTTCGAGCACTTTTTTAATCACTATACGCTACTTTTGGTAAGTTTCCTTATCTTCAAATTCGTACTAATCTTGTAGTTGATCTAAAGCTCTATCTAACTTTTCAAGTAATCTAATTAACGCTCTTGTCAAGGTTTTTTTCTTTTTTAGGGGTTCTCCTTTTTTGACTATAAACATGGTAGCCAGCTGCCCAGCTGTTATACTTAGTTCTTATACGCTTAAATCCTGCTTTTTTGCACATGTGTTTCATGATTCTGTAGAGAAATTCAACACTTTCCCAGAAAAAATGCTGGTTTGTTGGGAAGCGTACACTGCTCTCATAATAAGTAGCATCGATCAGTATTTTAGACTTTTGACATATGTGAGGAGCCCAGTATGCTGCCAAGATTTTCTCTCATTTTTCTATATGGATTCTTTCGGCAAGGGCACATCTAATTTAACGCACAATTTTGTGATTATTTAGTTGCTATCTTGCTGAAATCGGAATTCTACAAAAGAACTGATAGTATAGATATTGCGATTGATTTCATCAATAAGCCTCTTGTCAGAAGCTTGACTATAAGATTTAAGCAACATGAAAGTTACCTTTCCTTGAAGTGACAAAATAGATGTAGCCCCTTTTTTATTATCTTTAAGATTGATAGCCTTTGCGATTTTCTTACAAGGTAGGGCTTGATGCATCTTTGCTATATCGCTCTCCAAAAACAATGGATCTTATCTTTCTAAGTCTTGAGGAAGAAAAAATTAGGAAAATAATTCAAAACTCGAAGTTCGCTCTATCTTGTACGTGATAACTAAATACCCCTTTTTTAGCTATTTGTTTAAATTTCTGGGTATTGCTATCTATAAGGATACCTATTATTTACTAGATGAAAGCAAAATAAGGTGGTTTTTTAGACTATTTTTTTATTACTGACGCCCCCATGCTTATCTAGAAAAGTTAGCTTTTGAGCATTTAAATGAGGTTTGTACATGAAAAAAAAGAAAAAGTCAGTTAGACAAAACTTCTTATAAAGACTAAAAACCATGTATTTAGCGCATGAAGTGAGGTAAAAAAATTATTGAATGTAGTCCGAAATGTGGATTCTTTTTCCTAAAAAAAGATTTTACAGTGCATTTTTGGTAAGCCTGTTTTGTACACCCTAAGGGCTGTCAAACAACAACTATTAAAAGCGTATGAATCACTTTCTTCTCTAATCTGTTTAATTTTGTGCTAGCTATGTGGAAAGTACTCACATAGCTAGTAACCACTCAGTTATATCTATATAATATTACTATGAAGCAGTCTATCTATTTTCTAATAATCTCGGTATTTTTATGATTGGGCAGTGTATCAGGGCACAAAACTTCTTCCGAGACTAAGAGAGCGTATGCAGCTGAAGTGATTGATCTTAGTTCAATAGCTATATATCTTTCCCAAAAACATCGCATCAGAAGAGTAATACCTATGCTAACCTGCTATTAGTCATAATTACTGCGGCAGCAACTGTCGGGAGTTATTTCTTGATTCGTTATTATTTACATGCCAATAACAATGTGGGTGAACCACAGCCTCACGGATCAGAGGAGTTAGATTCTGAAGTCACAGAAGAAATATTCAAAGAAGCCTATCAAGATGCTCGCCCTCGGTATGTAGATGGTCAACGTCTTTATTTCTTAAAAAAAGCGCTCTACTATGCGCCCGTTGACTTACTCAGTAGAAAAATATTGAATAATAATCGTGATACCCTACTCGACAATAGGTTACGTAATATTTTTGAGGTTGCTTACTGGCCTGAAAACCATGCAAGAGCCTCCCTATTACTTCAAGAAGCAAGCTACCGCGATGCCCAATTATCTGATTACTCAGAAGAAAATTTTAAAAGAACACTAATAGCTAGCAGAATTAATGCTGACTGTCTCCTCTACCTCAAGCGTATTACTGAGCACCTAGGCCCATCCATACTCAATCAGTCAATCTTCCTTCATGGTATGTCAAGCTATACAACAACTCTCGAGTACATTCATAGGTTTAGCTATTATACTAATGATCAAAGTGGTGCCAAAATTTTACAAATTTTCTTAGACAAGAAAAGCTATAAGGATCATCTCCTTACCAATAGTCTAGAAGGTCTTGGTAATGCCATTTTGATCGCCATGATCAATGAGGAATATACGACCACATTAGATCAGCTATGTGCCCAGCTATCACCTTCTTTATTGCAGGGAGCTATTTTTGGAACGAAACAGCATTGGATTATGCTACGAGGCAGCAAGCTAAGCAGGTCATCGATATACTTACTAAGTACCAACTAGAGCCCATATTAATACAGCTGAAGAATTCAAGAATCTTGTAAAATTAGCAGTACAAGATGATAGCTATCTCAGGAAACTAGAAGAAATCTACCCTACGATCGATAAGAGTTTGTTGAGCGACCTGCTTTTCGATAATAACCGTTTCAATGTACTGGATTATGCTATCCACGAAAAGGCTGTAGGTGTTATTCAACTGCTATTGCAAGATGATACATATGAGGCAACCATGATTGGCAATAATACAGCAAGCGCATGGGGAAGAGTATTACTGATGGCAATTATCAGCTCAGACTACTTGTCACTATTGAAAAAGTTGCGTAAAACAGTTGCACCTGATATTTTAAACAATAGTAAAATATTCCATCGTCTTTATCAATCTCGAGAGCTTGACTACAAAATGCAGTCGTGGGCTAATAAAAGAAAAGCTGAACGATTATTACTTGTTTTACAAGTTTTATTAGATGATGATGAAAGCATAAGCAAAGTTGAAGTAACAAGTACCATGCTAGAAGGTGCTATTGATATTACTGTTGATGACAGGCATAAACTGGCCAACAATAAACGCTTTACTCCTCTTAAAGAGCTATGTAAAAAAGCATCGCAAGCTTCTTTTGATGAGCTGATCGACAGACAGTCAAGTTTCCAACCTATCAATCACTATATTAGACACCCTCTTTCATATAATAGGTGTAGAAGTGTGCTAAGTTATGCTATTGTCTGTGAACAAGAAGAACCTATTAAGATACTGCTAGATGGTATCCAAAATCGATTTGTTCCTACTATAACCCACCAAGTCTTTTATGATGCTGTCATGACTGCAACGGATTTTCCATCTATTTCTACTCTAGCAATACTACAACTCATTACACAAAAAATAGATGCAGGTAATAAAAATAACTTTTTAAGTACCAAAATAGGTCGTAGTGATTCATACTTCTTAGATTCTACCATTCAAACATTACAGTACTATGTCACTCATGCTGATTGCGAAGAAAAAGATGAGATACTTGCTATTTTGGGCATCCATAGTCACTTGCAATAACAGGGCAGTAATCTCACAATAAGCATAAGTGAGCCGATAATAGGATTGCATCATGTGAAGAGAGACCTATCCAATAGTATGCGATCTATTGTGGCTATTCTAAAAAAAATGTAGCTTTGCTGGCAGTTAAGCGGATGTGGCGAAATCGGTAGACGCGCTAGATTTAGGATCTAGTGCCGCAAGGCGTGGGGGTTCAAGTCCCTCCATCCGCACATCTTTGTGCCAACAACAAAATGCTCGTTCATCTTTAAACCTAGGTCTTTTGGAAGTAATATTCAACTCAATCAGCGCAGCTGAAGGCTCTCTTACTGTGAAGCTAGCAGCTGAAGATTATAAGCATCAAGTGAATGCAGAAATCAAAAAGTATGCTCGAAAAATTCGCATACCAGGATTCCGCCCTGGCAATACAGCTATCATATGGAAACGTTACGGGTCTACAATAGCTAAGGAGGCAGTAGAAAAAATTTTGAATCAAACTTTAGAAGATTATATCAAGGTTCATCAGCTCAATTTATTAACTCAGGCCATTTGGAACATTCCAAAGCGTGCAAATCAGCAGCTATTGAACAAGAAGCCCATCGAAGTATCTATTTCACTTGAATTAGTACCTGATTTTGATGTACAGCTCGACAAAAGTATCACAGTACAAGCGTATCAAGTTGCTGAAGTAGATCGACTAGATCAAGAAGATTATCTCAAGCGAATGCGTAACTTGTATGGTACAGTCATCTCAGTAGAGAAAGTAGAAAAAGATAGTATAATCCACTGTCGCCCCACATTACAGAATAAAGATATTGTGATCATCAGAGCGAGTGCCGATGGGTTGCAGTTATTACCTGATCTACTAGGTAGACAAGTAGGAGATAGCTTGTCCCTATCTTACGACTTGCTTACTAAGGTACTACATGGTATTGACCTTCAAGTATTTGAGTCAGTGAAAGATCAAGAAGAGCCTATTAGCTTAACTATCGATATGATTGAGAATATTGTACCAGCTCCTCTGGATAAGAAGTTTTATGAACATTTTTTGGACAATCCTAGCGATCGTCCTATAGAAGAACTTACTACTTATCTCACCAATCAAGTACGAACAGAGTTACAGAAGAAACTGGACACAGTAACAAAAAACAAGATTCAAGAAGCTCTTGTAGCTAAATTTCCCATCACTCTTCCTAACAAGTATACTGAAAAAGAGCAAAAAGATATTTCTTTTATGCTTATCCTAGAAAAAATTTCCCAAAATGCAGGCATCGATGTTGCCGAAACGGATCTCGATGAAGCTCTTTTGAGAGCAACGTATTATCAGCTTTCTCAGAGGTTAGGCAAGTCTCCTGACAATAAACAATTGCTTGCTTATTTTTCTCTACTTTATCCTCCTAGTGAAAAAGAGAAATCCCGCAAGAGATTTCGTTTAGCCAATCTTACTGGGAAGGTATTGCCCTACGTAAAGGCCAATATTGAGGTGCAAACGAAAAGTATATCTAGCTCCGAAGCAGGTAAGTTACTAGCCAAGTCATCTCATGCCGCTCAAGCGTAAGCCAGAAGCTATCATTCGTCTCCTTGCAAAGGGAGAGGTGCAGCCTATTTATTTTTTGCAAGGCCCCGAGCCTTTTTATATTGATGAAATCACCAATCAGCTCAAAGAGTTATTACCCCCTCCAGCAAAAAATCTCAACTTAACTATGTGTTATGGCAGGGAAATGACAGTGCAAAAAATCGTGAATGAAGTCAATTCTTTTGCTATGCTGGGAGGAAAAAAGATTGTGATCGTCCAAAATGCACAGGAAATAGAAGATTTTCAGAAAAAAAGTGGACAAACTATCCTTCTCCAATACATCGAACAACCTCATGCAGACAACTTGCTTGTTATGGCTTACAAAGGGAAAGCATTGCCTAGTCATAGTATTTTAAGCAAAGCACTAGATAAGAAAGGATTTCTGATCACTTCTCCTAAAGTTTATGAGCGTGACTTGGCCAGCTGGATTCATAGTTACGTTGCAACACATAGCTATACCATTACGCCTAATGCCGCTATCACATTGCAAAGTTTATTAGGCTCCCAGCTCAATCTCCTAGCAAAAGAGCTTAAAAAAATCATGATTAATCTGCAACCACAAGCCAAGATTACGCAAGATATTATTATGCGCTATGTGGGAATGCATAAAGAATTTAATAATTTTTCCCTGCAAAATGCTCTTTGCAACAGAGATGCACCCAAAGCCATAGAAATTGCTCAGTACATAGGAAGAAATAGTAAGCAATATCCACTTTTACCTCTTCTAAGCTTGCTAACAACTTTCTTTACGAAAGTGCTACAGCTATATCAAGTACGAACAGCAGACTTGAAAACAGTAGCAGCCAGCCTTAAGGTGCATCCTCATTACATGCAAGATTATCTGCGAGCTACTAAGCGTTATACCTGCCAAGAAGTGATCAATAATATCCATCATCTACATGCAGCTGATCGGCAAGTCAAAGGCATTGATGCCCCTGTGCTTACAGAATCCGCTGTTCTAGAAGAGTTAGTGACTAAAATAATACTACAGCCATGATTTTATTATGGCATAGCTTGCGTAAGCTTTTACAAGGTATTACCTTTGTGCTCTTGAGGTTGTTCCTTTTGATAAAATAGGACTCTTCAACAAATAGATATTGCTTAAAATCAAGATAATGAAATCAGGAAAGTATGTCACCTTATCTGCCAACCGAAGTAGTGTAACAACTCATTGGTATGTGGTAGATGCCACTGAGCAGGTTGTAGGAAGAATGGCTAGTCGCCTTGCTTCGCTATTGCGAGGCAAGCATAAAGTAGACTTCACTCCTCATGTGCCATGTGGTGATAAGATTGTTGTGCTGAATGCCGACAAGATTCAATGGACAGGTAAGAAAGAGGAAAACAAACAATATATTTCTCATACAGGATATCCCGGTGGACAGAGAGTAACGACACCAGCTGAAATCAGGCAGAAAGACCCTACGCTTATTCTCAGAAGAAGCGTTAGAGGTATGTTGCCTAAGAATAAGCTAAGAGACCTCTTGCTAAAGAATCTTTTCATTTATACGGGTAGTGAACATCCCCATGATGCTCAAGCACCTCAATCTCTTACTTTTTAGTTATGGATATTATCAATACGGTCGGTAGGCGGAAAGAATCTATTGCTAAGATTTTTCTTTCATCAGGAGATGGTAAAATTTTGATCAATAAAAAACCCCTTGCAGATTATTTTAAGAAGGAGAAACATCGCATATGTGTGCTGAAGCCCTTAGAGCTACTAGGAAAACAAAAAGATTTTAACCTTATTATCAAAGTGCAAGGAGGCGGTTTTACAGGACAAACAGAGGCTATCCAACTCGGCATAGCACGAGCCCTAATAGTAGCTGATCCTGCTACGAGAATACAACTTAAAAAAGAGAGAATGCTTACACGTGACTCTAGAACGGTAGAGCCGAAAAAATATGGCCTTAAAAAAGCACGGCGAGCACCGCAATTCAGCAAGCGTTAGTACTTTTTCTTCCATACAATCAAATTATGACAAGAGTTATCAATCGAGAAACACTACTCAAAGCACGTGTTCAATATGGTCACCTTTCTAAAAAATGGCACCCAAGCTTTGCGCCTTTTATATTGATGAAAAAGCAAAGAATGCATGTTATTGACCTTGATAAGACACTCAAGTGCCTAGCCATAGCAGGAGAAGAAATAAAAAAATTAGTCCAAGAGGGTAAGAAGATTCTTTTTGTTGGCAGGAAAAAGCAAGCACAGGCTATTGTTGAGGAAACGGCCAAGCGGCTCAACCAACCTTACGTTACAGAGCGCTGGTTGGGAGGAACATTGACCAATTTTGGCACAATCAAAAAGCTCCTTAGAAAGCTAGGAGCTATGGAAGAAGAGATGAAAAGTGAAAGCTATAAACATCTCACCAAGCGTGAAAAACTTATTTATATTCGTAAAAAGAATAAACAAGAAAATCTGCTCTCTGGTCTTTTCTCAATTAACCGCCTTCCCGCTGCAATTTTTGTAGTAGACGTCAATAGGGAAATGACTGCTATTAAAGAAGCACGAAAATTAGGTATTCTTGTTTTTGCACTTGCTGATACAACAGCGCCCACCCATTTGATAGACTATATCATCCCTGCCAATGATGATGCAATTACCTCTATCAAAATTATCTTGTTGTACTTAGAGAGTCAAATAGCTGAAGGCAGTCAGCTTTGGGAAAAAAGAAAAGCACAAGAAGAGCAAGATTCCCTACCTGACAAAGAACAAAAGGAAACAACAAAAAAGCCTAATAAACGGGAGTTTATCAAGCCCACCGCCTTCATTAATAGGAAAACTAAGTAGACATACATTAGTAGCAATCCACAGATATGATAGAAAAGAAAACATTATTAAAGCTAAGAAAACAAACAGGTCTAGGCATGCTAGTCTGCAAAAGAGCACTGGCAGAAGCTAGCGGAGACTTTAGTCAAGCAATTGACATACTTCGCAAGCAAGGTAAGAAAATAGCTAATAAGAAACTAGGAAGAGAAATAGAGCAAGGAGCTATCTTTACTCAAACAAACAGCAATCAAACAGCAGCAGTACTAATAGGGCTAGGGTGTGAAACAGATTTCGTCGCAAAGAGTGACATTTTCGTCCATTTAAGTCATTATATAGCTGATGTTGCTTTAGCACAAAAACCTACTACAAAAGAAAAACTTTTACAGCTGAAAGGCAATCGAGAAACTGTACAAGAGGAAATAATGAATGTGATTGGCATGCTAGGAGAAAATATATCTTTGGAGGAATATTACCTAGTCGAAGGTCCCTTGGTAGCTGGCTATGTGCACACTGGTAATAAACTAGGCGCTATTATAGCACTCAATCAGGCTGGAGATACCCAAGAAAAAATACAAGCAGCAAAAGATATGGCACTACAGGTTGTAGCAAGTGATCCACTTGCTGTTAATGAAGAAGGTATAGATCCTGTCGTCATTGCAAGAGAAAAGGAAGAAGTAGCAAGAGAACTAGCTGACAGCACTAAATCTGAACAAGTCAAAAAGCAAATAGCAGAGGGAAGAATCAGGAAGTTTGTAGAAAAAAATACTTTACTTGCTCAGCCCTTTGTAAAAGATGAAGAGATCACCAATCAGGCTTATCTAACTAAAGTAGCAGCTGACCTATCTGTCACGACATTCAAGAGAGTCATAGTTGCTAGCTAGTATAAGCTCTTAAACAGCAAGGGCTCTGATCAAAAAATTTTAACTTTGCATGAGTATGCTTATCTTTGCTTTGAATATAATTCAATACAATGAAATCTACAGCATTACGAAGTCTCAAAAAGATGTTAGACTCTTTTGATAATATCTATGAGGTTACTATTATTATAGCCAAAAGAGCTAAACAAATCTTAGATAGTCGAAAAGAATCCTTTGAAGCTGAGCTAGACAGTATTGGCGTCACAGGTCATCCTGAGGAAATGAGTATCAATAAAGATAGTTGGCAGGAGGCTGTTTATAAAAAATATCAGAAAAAGCCTAAACCAATGATTACTGCTATTGAAGACTTAGTACAAGATAAGATTAGCTATCGCTACT
The DNA here is from genome assembly GCA_039198585.1 of Bacteroidota bacterium. Lineage (GTDB taxonomy): Bacteria > Bacteroidota > Bacteroidia > Cytophagales > Amoebophilaceae > JBCCTJ01. Next base: position 3,536 of record JBCCTJ010000003.1, on the reverse strand, counting down.
TAAGCTATGAGTAGGGCTAGTTCGTACAACAAAGTATGCATATCAAATTAAAAAAGGTAAAAACTTTTTACCTTTCATTCCCTCACCATGCAGGGATAAATGAGGTCACGTTGACTATTTTTCTTTTGTTTAATTAAAGTTTTAGTGATGAAATTTTTACGTATACCATTGCATATTCAAGTGATATTAAGCATGCTTATGAGCCTTGCTTTTTCCTACATTTACCTTCATTATGATGGAAGTGTAGCCCCGCTAATCTACTATCTGCAGCCACTAGGAACACTTTTTATCAATAGCTTACAGCTGGTAGTCGTACCCCTTATTTTTACATCGCTCATTGTAAGCATCAATAGTATCCAAGATACGAAAAAACTTACCCGAATTGGCTTGAAGACCATAGGTCTCTACTTGCTTACAACTCTTTTTGCGGTCTCTCTTGGGGTAGGGATTGGTGCATATTTACAGCCCGGTTCTTTTTTATCTGCTAGGATTCGAGAAATATTGATCTTGCAGGGTAGCAATACACAGGTTGTCTACCCCGTAAGCCCCATCGCTCGGTTTATTCCAGAAAATATTTTTCAGCTCCTAGGAAGTAATGTAAATCTATTGCAAATTGTACTCTTTGCCATCTTGTGTGGGATTATTATATCACAAATTAAGACTTCGAAGAGTGATGAGCCAACCCCACTGCTAGTAGCACTCTGTGAGGCTATAAGAGATACTTTTATGCAGATTATGAGTCTCATCATGCATTTATCTCCTATTGGTATTTTTGGCATGATCACATCTCAGCTGCTTATCATAGGGGAAGCGAATAAAAGCAATATTATGCTTTTTATCAAAGGGCTCATTCCCTATACAGTATCAGTAATAGGAGGACTACTGATCATGATCGTCTTGGTATACCCTCTTTTGGTAAGTCTATTTACGCGATTGAAATGGGGCACTTTTATGCGCTATATCTACCCTGCGCAGCTAGTGGGCTTTAGCACTTCCTCAAGTACAGCAGCACTCCGCACGACATCCGAACAAGTGGATAAAATGGGCGTAGCAAGAAGCATTCATCAGTTTGTCCTACCTATCGGCGCTGTTATCAACATCGATGGAACAGCCCTCTACCAGGGTGTAGCCATTATGTTCATCACACAGTCCTTTGGTCTACAGCTCTCATGGACCCAGCAGCTAGCCGTCGTCATCTATGTGACTCTTGCCTCAGTAGGCGAGGGTGGACTCCCAGGAGGATCACTAGCAGGTACTGCTATTCTACTCAATATGTTGGGCATCCCCCAGGAAAGTGGCTTAGCACTCATCTATCTTCCTGATCGAATCCTCGATATGTGTAGAACTGCTACCAATATCACAGGCGATGCCGCTGTAGCTACTTTGATTGCTTCGATGGAAAACAAGCTCAAGGTGCCAAACAAAGAAAAAAATAAAGTAGTATCATCTCAACCTGCCGCTAAAGAAAAAAAATATCGAACAATCCATAAGCAAAAAAAAGATAAAAAATAATAGTACTGTAGTGTGCAAAGTTGATACGTACCATTTACATCTATCTTGCTTATTTTTTTTATCTTTAGCACGTTTAAATATAAAACATGTATAAATTCGTGAATTACACTAGACTGAATAAACAATTTACCTATCTATTCTTTACAATAGCAATACTTTTTTCAAGTATTTGCCCTTTGTTAGCTACTGATTCCAAATATCGAGATTTAATTGATACTCTAAATAAGTCAGATTTTAGTAAAGAAAGAGCATTAAAAACGATAGCAAGTCTTCCTAAAGCGGCAAAAGCTATAGGTGACCTTGAAAAAAAAGTTAATAACTTAAATAAGCTTAATAACGCGTATGTAAAAAGCATGAAAGAATTACAAACCAAAATAAAACAATTTGAAAAAAATAAAAATCATGTAAATAACCAGTTGTTGGATGTTAAAATAATCAAAAATAAAAATAATCAACTTGAAAAAGATTTAAAAGAGGCTGTGGAGAATAGAGATAAGCAAATCAAGGAATTACAAAAACTAAAGCAAAAACAAAGTGAAGTTAAAATTAAATGGGAAAAAATAAAAGATAGTCAAAATGTCATCAATGAATTGCAAGAGAAGATACAAAGTCAGAAAACTAGTATTGGGGAATTACAAGAAAAATTAGAAACAGCAAAAAAAGCGGAAGATCAATTAAATAAAAACCTAAAGAATGCTAATCAGAAACTACAAGAGGCGGACGAAAGACTAGCTGATGAACAAGTAAAGAAAGAATATCAAGACAGGATCAAGAAACTTGACCTTGAGGTTAAGAAGCAAAAAGATGTAGTAACAGTTCAGAAAAAAATCACTGAAAAGAAGCAACAAAAGATTAAACTGCTAGAACAACAACTGGCACAGAGCAAAGAACAGCTTGATAGAGAAAAAATCAAAGATAAGAGCAGATCGAGTACCAATGCCAACCAAGACAATCCTGTACAGAGCAAGAAAATACAAGATCAAAAAGATCAAATTGACCAAATGACAAAGCACTACGAAAAAAGAAAAAAGCAGGTCATGATTACCGGGGTTGTATCTTTTGTATTAGTTATCATTTCTCATCTAGTACTAGCTTATATGAAAAGTATTAGAAGCTATATCAAAACTATGTTCAAGGCAAGACAATATGAATAATAATCAATACCTTAGTTGTCAAGTATATAGGAGATTTTGCTGGTTACTATTTGCTACCATCAACTGTCATGCGTTAGTAGCCACCAATAATGCTACAGAAGATTATTGGGAGTTACTCAAAGATAGACTTGAAAAAAAGCGTCAGTTACGTGACCAGTATTATGATCATATCAAAGGGCCGTTATACAGAGTTCTGGTTCGATAGGGACGTACGCAAGTCGAAAACGCTACTCATTCTAGAGATAGAGATCTTGTAAAGATAAGTTTTGCATACAGTGACTTAGTTGAAGAACTAGAGAAAGACATAGCAGAATTAGAACGCAAAATACAAGAGCGAGCCGTATCAGAGAATGACGATACTCCTACAAGAGAAGCATCGGAAGTAAATATAGGTTAGTGCTACTACTGTACAAACTCATAATCGGTTAGTACTCAAGGTTTTCCTATGCGCATTTTTTTGCTATTGGTTGGCTTAGTAGCAATGATCATATGGGAACCTAGTAGTTTTTTAAAACTAGTCAAACCAAAAAAGCTAGCAAAGATAACCCAAGAACAAGCTGTGAAGTATTAGCCTAAGGAGAAGCTTCCTTGAGAACTCACATGAAATGTGTTTTTAAAACAAGGTTTTCGGCTCACGTTGCATAAGTAAAAAAAGTGATAAATTTCACCGGTATTTTGTGAGGGTAATCTAAACTCTGTCTAAGGTTTCAAATGTAAAGTTAAATCAAGCGGCATTCTAGCTCCAAATCTAATGGTTAATTGCTGTGCTGTCAAACCCCAATGTGACAAAGGTGCACTCCACTTTTTTTCTATGTTCTTTATCGCTAAAAACACAACCTTTAAGAAAGCCATATCGTTTGAAAAAGCCCC
>JBCCTJ010000002.1:0-43815 GCA_039198585.1 Bacteroidota bacterium | reverse complement strand
GTAGGATTAATGCTTGGCGATGCACTTGGATGGGAAGTCGGAGATAGGCTCGGTCCGAATGTAGGATTAATGCTTGGTGATGTGCTTGGATGGGAAGTTGTAGATAGGCTCGGTCCGAATGTAGGATTAATGCTTGGCGATGTACTTGGATTAGAAGTCGGAGATAGGCTCGGTAAGGTAGGTGATAAACTAGGAGAAGTAGTTCCTAATGTTGGGTTCAATGTTGGATTATCAGTAGGAGAAATAGTAGGGCTAGCTGTTCCTAAACTAAACGATTTTCCATAAATTCCTTGTCCATCTCCATCTTGCCCGTCTGTTGTCCAGAGTACAATAATACAATTATCAGATGAGGCATCAACAAAAGGATAAGCTTGGTCACCAGGCAGATGATCATTAATAAGAAAAGTAGTTCCTAGTCGATTACCTTCAGAAGAAAAAATCTGTCCATAAACATCTGCATTACCTGATGTAGTATTATGAAATACAACCAAGAACTGATTATTAGCTAATACTTGTATACTAGGAGGGTTTTCTTCGGCATAAATAGGGTTAAAGTTACTATGAAATGTTTTTCCTCTTGTGCCTAATATGGTGAATGGCAATCCTTTTTTGGTTCCATTCCGATAGAAAAATTGACCTAAGAATAAGTACTCCCCAAGAGTCGTATCGTAACTATCCCACCCAATCAAGAAAGAAGCATCAGAAAAAGCCACTACATTAGGAGAAACTTGATTGTCAGTTATCGAGGTTGCTACTAAAAATTCACTAACAATTATCTGTTGATCTAAGGATATTACTGTAGCATAAGTTCCAAAGCCAGACGTGTCCTGTGCTTCACTTTCCCAAGTGACTACATAGTTTCTTGTAGAGGGAATGGCAGTGAGCCTAGGTACTTGCTGTGCCATAGTGGTGTAGTTATTGGCCTGTAATATAGCGCCAAGGGCTGTACCATTATTAGCAAAAACCTGCGTATAAACTCCATAGCTATTCGTGTCAGATCCACCAGTAGCAGACCACGCTACAGCAAATTCTCCACTAGCAAATGTTACAATAGCCGTGTGTATTGGATCTCCATTCGGGTAGCTAGCAACGTCTATGGGAATACCTATTCTAGTTGCATTTTTGTAGAATAGCTGCAATCTAACAACACTAGAAATGCCATCAATAGCAGCCCAACATACTACAAATTGATCATTTGAAAAGCTGGATACACTACCTGCATAGTCTAGTATACTACTAGGCAAACTTACTGTAAATTGCGATATTATTTCACTACTATTACTCCTCATAATGCGCCCAGATATACCAAAAAAATCTTCCCATATAGCTATAAAACTTCTATCAGAAAAGGTGGCTACGTCAGGTAATATTTGATCGAAAGAAGTATCGGTATTGACAGGAAATTCATCACCTTTTTCATATAAAACCTGGTCATTATCTGACCAAACGGCATCATAAACAGATGTTAAACGACGATATTTATCATCTGCTTGCTTATGGTTGAAAGAAGTCAGAGAATCAGATAAAACAATAGTGTCTTGTAAATCACTTTGAGAAGTATTAACAAAAAAGCTAAGTAGGCCAATTAATAAATGATACATAGTAAAAAGGTTTTTATGGTAGTTATTGATACTTTAAAAAAAACAATGGTGAAAAAGTAAGAAATTTTTTGTTATAAAAAAATAATAACACACTATAACGTAATTAATCAATACAATAATTGCTGATACTTGTAGATTTTATACAGATTAGGGCATTTAGGTATTGTAAAAAAGGTTTAGATTTTTCATTTGTGTGTTTGATAGAAGTATTATCATTGTATCTTACTGTAATTTATTTTTAAGTTGGTTAAAGTATCATAATGAACAAGCTCAGGAAAAAAGAATGGGCCTATCAAGTTACCACCCCTAAAGAGTGGCATAATATTATGTCAGCATTGATTCGACAAAATGCTAGTATTATGATTTGGTGCTTTGAAGGCAACCTAGGAGTAGGTAAAACCACTTCTATTCAGTATTTATGTAAAGCATTACAAGTTCAAGAAAAAGTGACAAGTCCTACCTTTTCATTGGTTAATAGCTATCAAACTCAATCAGGAAACTCTATTTATCATGCTGATTTATATCGTATCAAAAATCAACAGGAATTACAAGAGATAGGTATAGACTATTATTTAGAATCAGGAAGTTATTTTTTCATAGAGTGGCCTGAGCAAGTACTTTCTTATATTTTGCACCCTTATCTATTATTTCGTATTAGCAATCTCGAACAAGGACGAAAAGTAATAGTCAGCCTAATTAATCCAAAACAACGATGATGATGAGAACCCATACGTGTGGTGAACTACGCTTGAACCATATCAATATGACTGTTACGCTATGTGGCTGGATTAAGAATATACGTAACAAAGGTGCACTTATGTGGATAGACCTGAGAGATAGGTATGGAGTTACACAATTGTTATTGGAAGAGGGGATTACTGATCATACTATTTTCGCACAAGCACGCACGCTTGGAAGAGAGTACGTAGTACAAGTCAAAGGAGAAGTAGTCGAGCGGATTAATAAGAATGCAGCATTGTCTACAGGTGATATTGAGGTGCGTATTCTAACCATTGAGATACTAAACTCTGCCAAACTACCGCCTTTCTTGATAGAAGAGTCAACTGATGGAGGTGAAGAGCTGCGTATGCAATATCGGTTTTTAGATTTACGAAGACCTTCTATGCAACAAAATCTACTGCTTCGTCATCAAGTCAATCAGCTAGTACGACATTATTTGAACCAACAAAACTTCATAGAAGTAGAAACACCAACTTTAATTAAGTCTACACCTGAAGGGGCGCGTGACTTTGTAGTTCCTTCTCGGATCCATCCTGGATATTACTATGCACTGCCACAGTCTCCTCAAATATTCAAACAGCTTTTGATGGTAGCAGGATTAGATCGCTATTACCAGATTGTTAAATGCTTTCGAGATGAAGATTTGCGTGCAGATCGACAGCCTGAATTTACGCAAATTGATGCAGAAATATCTTTTGTAGATGAACAAGAAGTGCAAACTATTTTTGAAGGGTTAGTTCAGTTTATTTTCAAACAAGTAAAACAAATAGAATTAGCACCATTCCCAAGGATAACCTATGCAGATGCAATGGCTTATTATGGTACAGATAAACCAGACTTACGATGGGGAATGCCTTTGATAGATTTAACATCATCAGCAAAAGGGAAAGGCTTCTCTTTATTCGATGAGTCTTCGTATGTACTTAGTATTGTCTTAAAAGGAGGTGCCAATTATAGCAGAAAACAACTAGACCATTTACGTGATTTCTTAAAAGAAAATTTCCCTAATGTAGCATGTCCTTGTTATGTCAAATACAAAAGTGATAATAAAATCCTATCTTCTCTAGACAAATGGTATAGTATAGCCGACTATACTAGCTGGCTTCAAGCAGGTAATGCTACCCCTGGGGATTTGCTTATTCTACTGGGAGGACATGGTGATATGGTATATAAAGCATTGGGAAGTTTACGCTTAGAAGTAGCTAAAGTAGCTAAATTATCACCTATTGATGAATATATGCCAATCTGGGTGACAGACTTCCCTCTTTTAGAATGGAATCAAGAAAAAGAGCGCTACCATGCTTTACATCATCTTTTTACAGCCCCTAACCCTAGCGACATAGGACTACTTGCAACAAATCCAGATCAAGTACGCGCTAGGGCTTATGATATGATAATCAATGGATATGAGATCGGAGGAGGCTCTATTAGGATCAATCAGCAAGAGATGCAAAAAAAAATATTAGCTATTCTAGGTTTTTCTGAAAAAGTATCCCAAGAACAGTTTGGATTTCTAACTAAAGCATTTACTTATGGATCTCCTCCACACGGAGGTATTGCACTAGGCATGGATCGTATTTGCTGGCTACTAGGTGGAGGTAACTCGATAAGAGACTATATTGCATTTCCTAAAAATAATGCGGGTCGCGATGTAATGATTGAAGCTCCTAGTCTAATCCCAGATAAACAGACAACTTAATTAAAGAGGCTGCCTACAAAAAGAATATAGAAATAACAGTAAGATCATAAAAAAGCAAATTATATATTGTGTGTTGAATCCAAGAAACATCTCATGCAGGAAAAAATATTGCATTACATATGGAGCGCCCAATTTTGTTCTACAAAATATCCTTTATACACTACTAAAGGCAAGGCATTAGCAGTTATCAAACCTGGTGTACCTACTCAGCACGGAGGTCCAGACTTTCACAGTGCGCATATACGAATAGAAAACATAGATTTCTATGGATCTATAGAAATCCACACCGAAAGTGCAGCATGGTATAAACATGGCCACAATGATAATAGTGCTTACCAAAATATCATTCTGCACGTAGTATGGAAAACTAATCAAGTAGCCAAATTGGAGCAGCAAGCAATTGAGCTAATACCTACTTTAGAGCTTTCTTCTTTTATTGACCAGAATTTAATAACCTACTATCAAAGACTCATGTCTCATCAAAGTCCTATCCTTTGTAGGGCCCATTTATCCAGATTTTATAAGAAATGGGAAAAAACAGTTCACTTTTATGCTAAAAGTCGTCTCCAAAGAAAAGCGAGTATTATTATCCAAACTTGGAAGGATAATAACGAAGATTCTAATAGTACAGCCTACCAGCTGTTATCACAAAACTTTGGTTTCAAAGCAAACAGTAGCTCTTTGTTAGCTTTGAGCAAGCAAATTCCTATTCAGGCTATTCATGCCAATCATAAGAATCTATCAGTAATAGAAGCGCTATTACTCGGACAAGCTGGTTTTGTATCTAAGGAGGTCAATAGTACTAATAAGTACAAGCAGCAACTTAGTAATATATATCAGAAGCTTAGTAAAAAATACAAGCTCAAAGTTCCTATGAAGTATGATACATGGAATTTCTGCCAGTTAAGGCCAGCTAATTTCCCTACTATTCGGATTGCACAGTTAGCTACTATACTTTCTCTATATCCTGACATTTTTCATTTTTTGATCAACCTCAATCTGCAAGATATGTATCAAAAACTAGCGATCCATCAGTCCCCCTATTGGCAATCTCATTATCTTTTTGGAAAAGAAAGTCCGATTCCTGTAGCTGGTTTAGGAAAAAAAAGTATCTGCAATATAGTCATCAATACAGTGGTTCCTTTACTAGTAGCTTATGGAGCTTTACGTCATGATTTCTTTTATTTAAATAAAGCCATCCAGATATTACATTCGCTACCTGCAGAAGACAATGCAGTTACACGCAAGTGGAAGAAAGAAGGTATAAATCTTAAAAGCGCCTTTGAGTCACAAGGTGCTATAGAGCTATTTCAGCAGCTTTGCGCTAGTAAAAAATGTGCTTACTGCCCAATAGGTAAAGCTATAATAGAATAATTATTCTGTCAGCAGGAACCAATCACTACAATGCGTAACAGAATACAAAATTGTAAAATAAATTTTTTTTGAATCTTAATTTATATTTGTAGAATTATTATCAATGCTTAGCTATGTTAATTACACAGGATATACTGACCAAATTAGAAAAAGAAATCAAGCAGCTTAAAGATTATCTTTGACTATAGCAACATCCAAAAAGAAGTAAAGATATTAGAGCTAAGAACAGCATCTACAGATTTTTGGGTTGATAGCAGCCAAGCAAAAAAAATAATGCAGTTACTAACCAAAAAAAGAGGAGTCTTACAAGCTTTTAATAAATTGGAATCCCTATTTCAAGATCTTCTATTAAATTACGAATTGTGGTTAGAAGATGCCGAAGAAGAAAAGAGTCTCACAAAAGCCTATGAAGTATTGACCCAAATGCTTACAGAGCATCGGATGCAACAAATGATGAGAGAAAAATATGATCAGGCAGGTGCCTTTATCTCTTTTCATCCGGGAGCAGGAGGTACAGAAAGTCAAGATTGGGCAGCCATGTTACTGAGAATGTACACTTTGTGGGCAGAGAAAAAAAATTATCGCGTAAAAACTGTGTCCTATCAAGCAGGTGATATAGCAGGCATCAAGTCAGCGATGATAGCCATAGAAGGGGATTATGCTTATGGCTATCTTCGAGGAGAAGAAGGTGTCCATAGACTAGTCCGCCTATCTCCTTTCAATGCTAAAAATTTGCGTCAAACTTCTTTTGCGGCTGTCAAAGTCTATGCAGATTTTGAAGAAGATACTCCCATAGTAATAGATGAAAAAGAATTAGTTTGGTCTACATTTCGCTCAGGAGGAGCAGGAGGGCAAAACGTTAATAAAGTAGAAACAGCAGTTCGTGTAAAACATATTCCAAGTGGGATTATAGTCGCATGTCAACAAGAACGTTCTCAATTACAAAACAAACAGCGAGCTCTCCAAATTTTAAGAATCAAACTACAGAAAAAAGCTGATGAAGAAAAAGAGGCAGCCAAACAAATTAGCTTACAAACAGAGAAAGATATAGAGTTTGGATCTCAAATACGTAACTATATTTTACATCCCTATAAATTAGTTAAAGATCGTCGCAGTTCTTATCAAGAAAAAAATGTAGACAGCATATTAAATGGCAATTTAGATCATCTGATTCAGGCATACCTATTAACATCTGGAAGTAGGTCATCAAACTAATTCTTTTTATCCACCTCATAAAAAGTTATTAGCTGAGTAGGTAAGCAAGGCTTCTGCTCAAACCTATCCAGCACCCTGTATTCGGGTAATAAAAAAATAGTCTAAAAAAACATCTAATTTTGCTGTCATCTAGTAAATAATAGGTAGCTTATAGGTAGAAATACCCCCAAATTCAAACAAGTAGATAAAAAATGGGATATTTAATTAAATATCATCTGGAAGATACACTGAACTTCGATTTTTCAATTATTTTTCTCATTTTTTGTTCCTCAAGATTTAGAGAGATAACATCAATTGTTTTTGGAGAGCGATACAAGAAAGATGTATAAATCCCTACCTTGTAAGAAAATTGCAAATTTTACGAATCTTAAAGATAATAAAAAAGGGCCTACATCTACTTTCCTACCTGAAGCAAAGGTAGCCTTTCATGACATGCGAAAAAAGTAGAAAAAAAGACCGTTAGATGCTAATTACAAGGTTATCTATTGTGATGCTCTTTACACTAACTTGAAACGAGCTAATAGTTATAGCAAAAAAGCTGTACATATTATTTATGGTGTTAAAGATAACAATACAAGAGAGAGCAGTAAAGTATGGGGAGAATCCCTTCATAAGCTTCGAAAGAGAGGTGTGGAGCAAGTAGATCTTATAGTTTCGGATAGTATACCCCCATTTTTCTGAAGAAGCCAGCAAGCGTTATCCATCGACAAATATTCAGAAATGTGTAGTCCACTGACAACGTCAGTTTACTCAACAAAGTAAGACCTAGAGACAAAAGTGCTTTTTCTTCTGATTTGAAAGAAGCATTCAATAATTTTAGTCTCGAAAATAGCAAACAAAAAGCTCGTGCTAAGATAAAAAATTTTGTAGGTGAGTGGAAAGAAGCGTATGGACGTACAGTAACCCAATGGCTTGATGAGGACTATATTGATGATTATTTGACGTATATAGATTATTCTGTCGAAGTCAGATGTATGATATATACAACCAACTCGATTGAGAATTTGAATAGGCAAATTCGGAAGATCACTAAAACCAAAGTTAGCTTTGAAAAAGAAAAAAATTTACTTGATTTGATTTTATGATTATTAAAGACTTCGAAGCCAATAATTGGCAGAAATATGCAGTAGTCAACTTTCAATACCTTACAAAAAAACATAATTAACTATACGTTCCCGAGAAAGTAGCTTAGAGCGCAATCGTATTACTGGAATAGGTTCCTTGATGGGAGTACTATAGCTACTCTCCATTAAAAAATCGATTTTGCTTTGATTTTGATCGGTAAGATATTTTTTGCTTAAGAAGCCATAGAATTTTTACGCAAAATTTCAGAAAGTAGACATTTTATTTCTTCAAACCAGGAAAATTTGCTTGACTTATGCCCCCAGAAGTAGAGACCTTTTTGTTTAAAACATGTCATGTGAGTTCTAAAGAAGATTTTATCTTCATGTCCATAAGCAAAAAGAAGTAAAATTCACCACTTTTTGATACACGTTTCTTCATTTTCGGGGATTTGTGTACAATTTTTTCAGCTATTCTTAGCTAGAAAAATGTTAATAGAGCGGACTGAAGAGCTATTTTTTTAATAGTTTATACATTTTTATATTATATCGATTGACTCTTATGACACCCCTTATGATGGTCTTTTATTTTTCAACTTCGTTTGAATAGACTTTATATATGTACCTAGGGTGGGGCTCGAACCCACACGAGCAAGCTCACTGGATTTTAAGTCCAGCGCGTCTACCAATTTCGCCACCTAGGCATACAAAAATAATAGGAGAGCGAAAAACGGGATTCGAACCCGCGACCCCGACCTTGGCAAGGTCGTGCTCTACCAGCTGAGCTATTTTCGCAGCTATCTAATGAGATTATTAATAGATAATAATAAGGCAAATATAGTGAATACACTACAATATGCTAATATTTTAGAAAATCAAGATCAGTTAAAAAAATAACTTTAGATTAAGCACGGTATTCAAAATAGCTATGTATTGTTTTAGCTTATTGTCAAAAAATTGATGTTTTAATAAAAAAAAATGAAGACACTTTTAGTGATAGATGTTATACTTTTTAGATTTCTATTACTACATATTTATGTTAAAGGTGGTGCTAAAACATGGAAAATAATTAAGTTTGGCATGGATTTTGATCAATATCAGTATTGAAACTTAAGTTGTAAGCACTTATGTCACTTATTAATAATTTTAAAGAAATAGCTTTCTGGAATCAAGGAAATCAAAAAAAAATATATACCTATCACCTTGATTCTTCAAAAAAGAGTGGAGAAAATCGCGGCAATAAGAAAGTAGAAAAAGATATATGGCTGCCCATGTTTTCTGTGAGCAAAATCATAGTATTCCCGAGCATAGTAACTCCTCTACATCTTACCAAAGAGGATGATATCACTTTTTTCAAGAAAGCCTATAAAAAAGATCAAGAAGTTGCCATTATTGCTTCTAAAAATAATAGAAAAACATACAAAAAAAGTGACTTTTATGCAGTAGGAACCTCCGTCAAGGTACTTAAAGTGCTTATGATGCCAGATGGAAATCATATTGCTGTACTGCAAGGGAAAAATCGCTTTAAACTTTTAGAAATAGCCGAAAAAAGCAGTCAGGTAAGGGCTAAAGTAGCTATTTTAGAGCATAACTCAGTTAATATCAAAGAAAAAAAAGTACAAGCGCTCATAGCATCTATTCGAGAAGTTACTTCTAAAATACTAGGCGCTGCTCCGGAAAAAAATAGAGAATTGAAAAGAATGCTGGAAAGCATTCAAGATCCTTTATTTTTAATTTACTACATCGCAGCTAATATAAGTAGCTTTTCTGTAAAGCAGAGTTTATTAGCTATTCGAGATAGTAAAAAAAGGGCAGAAAAGCTATTAAGTTATTTAGTAGAGGGATTTGAATTTAATAAACTTAAAGAAGAAATTCAGTATAAAGTACATAGTACAATTTCTCAGGAACAGAAGAATTTTTTTTTGAAGAAGCATATTCAAGCATTACAAAACGAACTAGGCGAAGATCATGATAGTTTAGAAATTGCTAAGCTTTATGAAAAAGCTAAGAAGCAAAAATGGACAAAAGAAGTTGAAGAACATTTTACAGAAAATATGGAGCAAATGAGTAGAATGCAACCCCACAGCTCAGATTATGCTACTTATCTCCGTTATTTAAATGTACTAGTCAATATCCCTTGGGGTATTTACACAAAAGACACCGTCAATCTTGCACATGCTCAGAAAGAACTAGAAGAAAGTCATTATGGCATGAAAAAAGTCAAAGAAAGGCTACTAGAATTTTTGGCGGTTCATGCCTTAAAAAATGGAGATACGGGTATTAGCATGTGTTTGGTAGGGCCTCCAGGAGTAGGTAAAACAACGATTGTAGCCTCCATTGCTAAAGCCCTAGGACGCAAATTAGTGAAAGTATCACTAGCAGGTATTTATGATGAAGCTAAGCTCTTAGGCCATAGAAAAACGTATGTAGCAGCTATGCTGGGAAATATCATGGCAGGCATTCAAAAAGCAGGTAGCGCTAACCCAATTATCTTACTTGATGAAATTGATAAAATGGACTATGTGCGCAGTAAAGGCCCCGACAGTATATTGCCTATTCTTGACCCAAGTCAGCAAAATGATTTTGTAGATAACTATCTAGAAGTCCCTTTTGATCTTTCTGGTGTTTTGTTTATTGCAACAGCCAATGATATCAACAATATTTCATGGCCACTTCATGATCGCTTAGAGTTTATAGAAATAGAGGGCTATACAACTGAAGAAAAATTAACTATAGCACAGAAATATTTATTCCCTAAACAGCGAAAAACGCATGGTCTAGCAAAACAAGATGTGCAGATTACACTGAAAGCTCTCAAAGCCATTATTGAAAGCTATACCGCTGAATCTGGCGTAAGAGAGCTTTCTAGACAACTAGCGACGATATGCCGTAAAGTGGCTAAAAAAAAGCTAATGGGAGAATCATACTTGAAGCATATCAAATTAGAGCAAATTTCTTCCTTTTTAGGACCTGAGAAGTTTGACCAAGAATATTACCAGAAAATAACAAAACCTGGAGTTGCTATAGGGCTTTCCTGGAGTGAAATAGGAGGAAGTATTCTATTTATAGAAACATCAGCAAGTAGAGGAAAAGGGGAAGTAACTGTTTCAGGGCAATTAGGAAAAGTAATGGAAGAATCTGCATTTGTGGCTCTTTCTATTATCAAAGAAAAATCCTCCCAACTAGGTATTGATGATCGTATATTTAGTCAATATGACTTGCACATTCATAGTTCCCCAGGAACTATATCTAAAGAAGGACCTTCTGCTGGCATTACATTATTATCTGCCTTAGCTTCTCTTTACACACAAAAAAACGTAAAAGACAAGGTAGCATTAACAGGAGAAGTAACTTTACGAGGAACTGTATTACCTGTCGGTGGTATTAAAAAAAAAGTTTTAGCAGCAAAGAATGCTGGCATAAAAGAAATTATATTGAGCATAAAAAATAAAAAAGATATAGAGGAGATAGATGCTAACTATAGGAAAGGTATGGTTTTTCACTATGTAGAGAACATTGAACAAGTATTAAATCATATACTAGAAAAGAAGCACAATAAACAAGCTATTCAATGGAAACTTGTAGAACAAGAGGAAAAAATAAATAAGTAAACAACAGCTAATATGTCTAATACTCAAAATCAGTCATTAACCCCACAACAAATAGTCAAAGCATTGGATCAATACATTGTAGGTCAGAAAAATGCAAAACGAAGCGTAGCTATCGCTTTGCGTGCAAGATGGAGAAGACAAAATGCAGACTCTACGATGAACAAAGAGATTCTTCCTAATAATATTCTCATGAAAGGGTCCACAGGAACAGGAAAAACTGAGATAGGAAGACGTCTAGCCAAGTTATGTAACGCTCCTTTTGTCAAAGTGGAAGCTACTAGATACACAGAAGAAGGTTATGTAGGGCGCAATGTGGATAGTATGATTCAAGAACTTGCTCAAAAATCACTCAACATTGTAAAAGCTGAAAAGCAAGAGTTTTTAGAACAGCAAGCTAAAGAGCGTGTAGATAATATGATCTTAGACATTCTTATACCACCTCTTAGCGAAGAAACTAATTCAGAAAGAGGCAAATTAGATAGTACCAATTTAAATGAGGAAACTAGGAAGCGCTTTTTAGATAAGATACGCTCTGGTGAACTAGATCAAAGGATGATTGAAATTCGTATAGAAGATAAAACTCCTCATATGGTGAGTGGAATGATAGAAGATAGTAATATGGTTGTACTTCAAGATATGATGAGCAAGATCATTCCTAGAAAAAATAAGAAAAAGCAAGTAACTGTTGCCAATGCTAGACAAATTTTACTAGATCAAGAACTGGAAAGGTTGCTAGAAGGAGACATGGATAATATTAAAAAAGAAGCATTAGAAAGAGCTAAGGCAGGTATTGTATTTATAGATGAAATCGATAAAATAGCTGCCAACTACACAAAAGTAAGCGGGCCCGATGTTAGCAGAGAGGGTGTACAGCGCAATCTGCTTCCCATTATAGAAGGGAGTACTGTTATAACACGCATTGGTCCTATTCCGACAGATCATATACTTTTCATTGCTGCTGGGGCTTTTCACAATAGCCAGCCCTCTGATCTTATGCCAGAGTTACAAGGTAGGTTTCCTATAAGAGTAGTCTTTCATAATCTCACAGAAGATGACTTTTATCACATACTACAAGTACCGAAAAACTCTATTACCAAACAACAACAAGCATTATTTGCTGCAGAAAAAGTTGAGTTGAATTTTACAGATGGCGCTATTCAAGCAATAGCTAAAGCAGCTTACACACTTAATCAAGATAGAGATATTGGAGCGAGGCGGCTTCTTACGGTCATGGTCTGTATACTAGATGATTACTCATTTGATGTCCCTGAGCAAATAAAACCAGGATCAAAAATTACTATTGATGCTAACTTAGTGGAGAAAAAATTAGCTCAACTTATGCGACAAGAGGAAAGTACTAACTATATTTTGTAAACTTGCGGTATGAAAAAAACATATTTGAACAGCCTACTACCTTTTATATATAACCTAATCATTTATTTGGGGCATATGCCAATTTTAGCAGTTTCAAGCAAGCAGGAAGCATCCCATGAAACTTTACCCCAATCTCATCTGACAGAAGCAATTTTTTTGGCTAACCCTTACCTATTATCAGTAATTAAGGAAAAAGCTAGTCAATCACAAGAAGAGGCAACACCTCAGGAAGAGAAAATCGCTAAGGTTATAGAACATAGTAGTACAAGACATAGTACTATTTCAAGCAAAGAGCTAGTAGAAATATTCAGCTCTGTCAATATTACCTATGATTCGCCAAGTAGAGAAAAGAATTTTATGACAATCATAGAGCAACTAAGCTTGAAAAATACAATAGGTACCTATGTCTATTGTGTACAATCTGCTATTTCTGCGCTGGATAAGCAGCCTGTAATCCTCCATAGTGAAATTAAATTTATGCCAATAATCACCCTTAGAATTCCAATCTATGAAAATGATCCAATCAGGATTACAGAATCTCAACCAACCAACAATGAAGTTTGGGTACCTATCAGCAAGGCTTTTTGCTATGCACAAATCATGATTACACCCAAGCAAGAAGTAGCCATCCAACGCTATCTTGAAAAAAGAGATGAAGATCCAAAAGAAATTCTTTTAGCTGAACGTAAAGAAATATTACGCAAAGCAGGTATTCCTAGCAAGTATCACAACCAACTTGAAAATCCACACGACGTACAACTTCGAGTGAATCAAAACAAGAAAAAAAATCAACAAATACAAGTTCGTTTTTATAAAAAAACAATACACAAAGGGCAAAGCCCGAATCTATATGTACCTATACAAGTGATGGGTAACAAAAAAGGAAAAAAAGATATTTTACGCTCATTCTCTTTTCGGGATCGAATAACCAAGAAAAGCATTACACTCAAGCTCATTTCCTTTATTATTTATAATAAGATTCGTCAAAGGTATGATGTTTTCACAAAAATAGGAAGTGACTATTATGCTTATGTATGGGATTGTGAAGAAAAAAAATGGGAAGTTAAAGTGGTAAGTGAAAAAAGATTTTACGAAAAAAGTGAAAGTTCAGATGTTTATATGTTTTACTACAAACGTTATACACAATCTAAAAATATAGATAAAAATAGCCAAAAATATGAAGAGCTACCTTATCCACTTTGGATTACTTTATCTTCAATAGGTACGAATATTTTGCTTCTCTTTTTATTATGGCGTGTCAATCGATCTCCATAAATTAATCTACTAATATTTTTTGTTACTATTCAGACCATGATGAAAAGAAAGCAATATCTAACTATACAAATGTATACTATCTTGTTTGCTTCACTGACAGGATATAACATCAATCATACTTTAGCTAAAAATACCACAGGACAAGATAGCGAACGTTTCCTAGTAGCATTGCTACTAGTAGATCTTGAACCTAAAAAAGCAGGAAATTTTTCTAACCAAACAAGTAAAAAAAGTAACCCATTTATTAACAGTCAAAATTTAACAAAGCTCTTAGCCTCATTTAAGCTTGATACAAAAAAATCTAAAGAACAGCTATTATTAGCCTATCAGAAAGCCATCCAAAAAGATAATTATCAACTGATCAGCTACCAAACAACCTACAGTACTCACAGCTTGGACGGTAAAATTAGCGCCATACTAGCAGTTGAGCCCACACAAAATAATTATCTACTACTACCAGCCCAAGAAAACTCTATCAAAAAAGTTTGTATACAGCAATTCATCAATCTTCCTATGCAGCAAGAAGAATCTAGCTGGCTGCCTATTGATACCGCTTTTGATTTGATGCGAAAACCTCTAAGCAAAGAGAGTAAAAAATGGATTAAGCAATACATCGACAAACGAGATCATAAAGTACCACAAAAGAAAATCACTTATCTTCTTAGACAAGCAGGTATAACATCTGACCTATTCAAGCTATTCGAAGATTCTGAAAAAATTCGTGCTACTAATGAGGGGATAGAGATAAAAATGAAAAATAAACAAGTCAAGAAAAGCTTTAGTTTTAATCACAATACAATCATCAAAGTCCCTGAAAGTCTTCACGGGCGTCTTAAAATCTCTGGTAGAATATTTTGTTATAATAAGATAGCCAATGAAAAAACAGTCATGTACCTAACGGGCTTTATTGTTTATGATACACTTAATGACCAGTACAAAGTGTATCGAGTAGAAGCTACCCCTCAAAGAAAAATTTGTTACTTATATATTGATCATAAAAACAGGTGGGAAGTGGTTAGAGATATAGAATTTTCGACATTTATGAAAGCCAGTCAAAAAGCCCAATATTTACTTTACAAAAGAGGGAAAAATGTTAACATTTATAGACAGAAAAAAAAAAAGCTAAAACATAAAAACCCTCTTCATATCATTACTAAGTTGTCTGGGATTATAAATATAGTTGGATTAATAGCTTGCTTTCTATCGTGGTGGTTACGCAACAGCAAGGCCAAACCAGGCTTAGATCTTAGGCCAGCCCTATTCAATATTCAGGGTTTAAAAAATGAAAACTACACATGTTACCTCAATGCTGCTATACAACTTTTAAGTTGTTTTCTACCTGTTATTTTAAAAAATGATATCCTAGACAATAAAGAAGATGTAAATGATCGACAGCTAAAAGAAAATATATACAGAAGAATACGGCTTAAAATGCGCCCTATGCTGAAAGAATACATAAACTCTATTATTAGCTTTACTAGAGACAAACAGCAAACTTCTCGATGCTCTAGCGTCCAATTACTAAAATATATCAACTTAATGATTAGGGTAAGTAAAATTCGCAGTGTTTTTTCACTAATTCCTCAACAGATAATAAAAGCGGAAGCAAAATCTCCACAATATCAAGAGGATAATAAAAAATTGATCGATCACTACAATAGGAGCAATGAAAAAGTAAAAAATGATCTAATAGAACTAGAAAAGATGATTGATGAGAAAAAATCATTGAAAGAAATAGCAAAGAAAATATTAGGAATAAGTAAATTTGTAAATGAGTTGCTAGAAAAAATGGAAGCATGGAAGGGTGATAATTTTTACTTTCAGAGTACACAAATCCCTCGAGTAACTGACGAATTTATGATAGGTAAGCAACAAGACGCTTCTGAGTTCATAATCAAAATACTCGATATGCTTCGTGTACCACGAACACTCCTATATCAGACATCTAATAGATTAGTATATGATGATATTAACTTATTTGATATTAATCAAGCCAACCAAACCCCCATTAATTTAAAAGATGGTTATTTTATAGAAGGAAAAATAGACAAAACTAATATATTTCAACCTCAAATTATCAAGCAAAACCTAGGTATGAAGCTCAGTGAATTAATTACTGCTACTTTGAAGGGTGATTCTTCTTCTAAGAATAATGAAAAAGATAACTATCAAGCTGAAAAATTAGTTGATATTATAGAAAAGATAAAAACAGAAAATACTGCTATAGGTAATAGCATGCTCAAAGCATATCAAGAAATTACTCCTCAGATGAAAGAAGATTTTTTAAAGTATCAGCAAATTAAGGAAAAAAGAATCTCTCAAAAAAACGTAGATATTAGCGACGAAGAATCCACTTCTTTTCAAAAGCTAGAAGAAAACGGGCTATTTACTATTTTTCAAAAAATGGGTTTCAATATTGAACGAGTAAAAGAAAATATTAAAGTTTCTGGTATGGATAAAGAAGGAAAAGGTATTAAAATTAGCAAAGATTCAGATACAGCCTCTCTTAGTATAAAGTGCTCTTTACGCATGCAGGTATTATCAGAAAAACTTGCATCTACAGGAGATTATGTGATCATTGCCCCTAGAATATTTGAATTTATAAGTCCTACTAAGTCCAAGAAATTACCTAATAAGATTTTCCCTGATAAGGAACTTACATTTAAAAATCAAATAGGTCCGAATGCAGAGGATATAATCTATGAAAGGTCAGCTGTTATTGCCCATATTAATGGTCAAAGTGTGTCTAGTGGACATTATGTAAGCTACGTTAAACTGAGTGGGAAGTGGCACTACTTTAATGATTCTCGTGCAGACTGTTTAGGTGACGGTAGTGAAGAAGCTTTTGATAAAGAAGTAGAAAGATTTTCTTATACTACCAATATGCAGGGTAAAAAAATAGAAAAACCTAGTGATTCTTTTTATGTATATCTTTACAAAAAAATAAAACAAAAGTAATCAAAGAATGTAACCTATATAAGCTGAGTATTCTTGATTTAAAATGTTCTATGAATAATTATTTATTTTTGGGCAATATGGAAAAAAAAATAAAATACAAAATCAAAAAAAAAGTAATAGCTCATCAATCAAATAGCTTAGTAAATTTAGTTGTTTGTATGTTATTAATCATTTTTTTAGGCATACAAACAGCTAATGCAGCAGAAGATAAAGAAAAAAAAAATACTCATTTTTTATATGCTTTACTTTTAGCTGACCTCGATCTGAATAAGTTAATTAAAGCAGAAGGGGCTCATAGAGGGTCTTTCCCTAATGAAGTAGGACAAGTGGTTCCTAATCATGCAATACAAAAAGTTTTCGATCGGTTTAATATTGACCTCAGTCAATCTAGTCAAAAAATACTACAAAAGTATTTAACAGAGATACAGAAAAATAACTATCACATTACCGATTACCAGTATGAGTATGGGAGTTTCTCTCTAACAGAGGGTTGGGTTCTGCTTACTACCCAAGTCAACCTCACAACTCACTTATCCATTGATCAGCAAGATGTAAGAAAAAAAACAAGTTTAAAGAAAATCATCAAGTCCGTAGTAAAGAAGAAAGAAGAGGTACGTTGGATACCTATTACAGCTGCTTTTGCACTCATGAGAGAACCTCTTAGTCAAAAACAATTAGGGCATATAAAAAAGTATCTACAAGCCAGAGATAAAAGTATAGCTCACAAAGAAATAAAACATTTTTTGCACAATGCTGGCATAGATCCTAGGTTTAACAAAATATTCCATAATCCCAAAAAAATACGCTATCATAATGGAAAAGTAACAATCAGAATCGATAAAATTACCTCAGAAAAAGGGTTAAGTTTTGATCAAAATAGCATGATCGTCATACCAAAAAATGAAGAGCAGCGAAAAATAAAAGTTCCACTAAAGACTCACTATGAAGATCATCTGACTGATCAAAATACACAACTAAAACTTACAGGATTCATCGTTTATGATACCCTAGACCAAAATTACCACGCTTATCGAAAAATGATGACTAGCAAGGGAGTAGTTTACTATCGCTGTACACCACAAGAAAATAGATGGCTATGCACGCGCATCAACCGGCAAGATTTCCAAGAAGCAAGCCAACAAGCAAGTTATCTTTTTTATAAGAAGACCTACATAAAAAAAATCAGACAGGATACCAGTGACGAAGAAGAACCTGGCCTATTGCGTAATATAATAACACTATGCTCGTTTTTTGGCAATTTGCTACTATCTACACTCTATCTATGGGATTCTTTATCTGTTCAAACAATAGAAAGAGAGCCTAACAATCAAGATGATAATAAATCAACTCTGGAAAAAGTGCGGGGAATCAACAATGAAGGAGCTACTTGTTTTTTCAATTCCTTGATACAAGCATATGGGGATTATTTGAAACATGAAATACTTGCACTGGATAAAAAAGTTAAACGTGACAGAAATAATCATGAATATAAAAGTCTACCTGTAGAAATTAGGATCAGCCACAATTTAGCAGAATTATTAAAAGATAAAATCATTGACACCATTAATTTTTCACAAGGTGAAGTTGCAACAAGGAAATTTTCGACAGCTAATATTTTTAATCTTATCAATTGTATGCTAGCTGTGCAGGAACTCCCTACAAAAGTAGAAGAATTAAAAAACCAAATTACTAAGAGTATTGATAAAGATCAATCAGCAAAAGCAAGGAATAAAGAACTTATTAACCAACTTGAAATAAGATATTCCCAGTTGATCAAACAACTAGAGATGCTATATCAACTCACAATTCCTGATCAGAATTCTGACATCAGGCAATCAATACTCAATCACTCCTTCCCATACTTGGATGTTAGGATAGGAGAAGAAAAAATAGCTAACCAAATTATTATAGATCTTAAAGAAAGTATTAACCAACTTATTCAAAATACCCAAAATCAATGGCAAGGAGACTCACTTTATATTAAGGAAGTTGCCCCAATCAACCAGATATCAAGATATTCTATTGGTTCTCAAGAAGATGTTAGCGAGTTTTTTATTCATTTAACAGATTTGATGGGGTTTGGCTATCCTCTTGATTATGGATGGATTACTGTATGTTATGATGCTAATAAAGAATTTGATATAGAAGTAGGACTGAGGCACCCACTTAGTTTAGAGAATGGGTTTCTAAAAAAAGATGAAAATACAAACAAAAACAAGATGGCTTGTCAGTATTACGAATTTTCTTTTGGAAGAGCAGGAGAGAGAAAAAATCTACCTAAAAATGAGCTACTTAGTTATTACTTGAAAAGAGAATTACATCAAGTAGAAATCCCAGATGATGCTCTGGCTATTCCATTCAAAACACTACTAGAGGCTATGACACAAGGCAATCCTGAGATTAGAAAAAGATTACTAGAACAATATGAAAAAATCAACGATGCTACTAAAGCACCATTTCTGCAATATCAAAAATTAAAAAAACTAAGAAAAAAGGAAATGAATAGGAGGCTAAGGAACAATCAAGATGCGTTTGATAACCCTAATATAAACATGCTTCCTACCACAGTAGACCCTAGTAATCAGGAGAAATATGCCCTAGAGCAAGTATTCCAAAGCAAGCTATTGGATAACCTAGTCAATATGGGATTTAACAGAGAAAATATCCAAAATGCAATTGCTAGAAAAGGGGTCGTAATAAACAATAACCTACAACATGATGTACCAGGCATTCATATTGATCTTGATACTAAAACTATTAAATTTGACTTGAAGCAAAGAAAAAAGCAAATTCGCAATTTAAAAGGCGACTATTTGCCTATTATTCCCAAGTTATTTGATTTTGATACAAATATCTTCCAAACCCGTAAATTAACTGAATTCAAAGTCAAACCAGATCGGGAGCTTACACTTACAGAAGATTCAACGAATCGTTATGCAAAACAATTACACTATGTTTGTGAAGGCATTATTCTGCATAATGGCTCAACACCTAATTATGGTCACTACACAGCTTACAAACAAAAACAGGGCCAATGGTACTATGTCGATGACTTAGATCGTAAGTTAATAGGCAGTGAAGAGAACTTAGAAAATGATATAAATATAAGAATTGAACGTGATACTTCGTTGTACCTATTTATGTATAAAAAAGTAGGAAAAAAAAATATTGATTCTAAGTCTAGATGGTGGCAGTTTTGGAAGAAATAACTCATTAGCACAATACATTCCTGATACAATCATTGCTCTGGATAAGTCATTATATACTGAAGCTTTTTAGCATTAATTTTTGGGCTACTTGTGTAGGGTATTGAGATAAGATAAAAGAAGCAAAAAAAGCTTATAGAAACGTGAATAGAACTGCTAGACAGGGTGAATTGTATTTTTGATTCCAAAATATTATCTTATACCTTGTATTGTGATACACTCAGTCACAATACAAGCAAATCATTATTATATGAAAAATTTAGGAGCCTCTTTTTTTCGTAATATTTATTTTCGTTATGCTATTTTAGGGATTTTGTTGCTACTTGGTTTGTATTTTTATATACTGAGAAAAAATAATATTGCCGAAAAATTATCTACCGTCATGCAAACTATTAATCCTACTACCGAAGAAATTATTGATGCTTACCAGCCTCTTAGTAGTCGCGACATTACAAAAGCGATCACAAAAGCAGCAGACGCACAACAAAAATGGGAGCTTCTTAGTTTTCAAAAGAGAGCTAGCATAATCAAAAAAGTAGCCATGATGCTGCGTAAGCGAAAAGACGAGTATGCAGTGATGATTGTCCAGTCTATGGGAAAGCCCATAACAGAAGCAAAGGAAGAAATAGAAAAATGTGCTAAGCTTTGTGATTATTATGTAGAGCATGGCAATGCCTTTTTAGCAACTGATACAGTAGAAACTGCGCAAGAAGTCATTCATCAATCTTATGAGCCTTTAGGCGTTATTTTCGCTGTGATGCCATGGAATTTTCCTTTTTGGCAAGTTTTTCGCTTTGCTATTCCCAATCTAATAGGAGGCAATACAGGACTTCTCAAACATGCTTCTAACGTAGTAAATATAGGAAAAGCTATAGAGAATATCTTCTTAGAAGCGGGTTGTCCTGAAGGAGTTTTTCAGACACTTGTTATTAGTAGTAGTCAAACTATCCAGGTAATTCAAGATGAGCGGGTAGCAGGCGTTACCCTGACAGGTAGTGAACGGGCAGGTAGTGCCGTGGCAGCAACAGCTGGAAAATCATTAAAGCCAGTAGTACTAGAACTAGGGGGTAATGATCCATGTATTATCTACCCTGATGCTGACTTAGACCTAGCCATTCAAAAGTGTGTTCAATCTCGATGCAGTAATACAGGACAAGTATGTATTGCTGCTAAACGAATTATTTTAATAGGAGATATTCGAGATATTTTTATTGAAAAGCTGCTTGCACATGTCAAAAAGTATTATCTACATGGAGATCCCATGTTAGAAACAACCAAAATAGGTCCCATGGCGCGAGCTGATTTACGAGATACTATTCACCAACAAGTTACTCAAACCATAGCAGCAGGAGCAACTTGCTTAGTAGGAGGCCATCCCATTCCTGGAAAAGGATTTTTCTATCCTGTGACGATTCTGACCAATATCCCCAACAAATCTCCTGCTTATCAAGAAGAACTCTTTGGCCCTATTATTTGTATTTTTCATGTAGCTGATGAAAAAGAAGCAATTGCGCTTGCCAATGACACTCGCTATGGATTGGCAGCTACTATCTTTACTAGTCATATGGAGCGCGCTACAGCAGTAGCACTTACAAAAATCCGCACTGGTACTTGCTACATCAATGATTTAGTAGTATCTGATCAACGTTTGCCATTTGGAGGTATTAAAAAGTCTGGCTATGGAAGAGAATTGGGAAAAGAAGGTATTCGCTCCTTCATGAATAGAAAAGTAGTTGTTATTAAGAAAAAAGTTCACACTAACTAAGATCATAGATGAGCTAGTAGGTATGATTCACTAAGAAAAAAGTATACCACATTGAGATTGATATATTTAGCCTGTTAGAAAATCTTCTTTGCGTAATTACTATCTTGGTTTGTCCAATTATCGTTTGCTTATTGGGGGCTAGTCTTGCTACACCGAGCGTGTTTCCACTATCATAATAGGTTGACTACGATCTGCAATCATTCTTTTTTTGTATTAAAAAATAGAGTCAGACATACCTAGTCACTAAAAAAATGTATATTTGCTGCAATGCAAACAATAAAAAAAGTTATCGTCCATATTATACTACTTGCTCTTGTGTTCTGGTGGCTTCCCTTTTCCTTTTCACACCATACAGAACAAGAAAAGAGTACTGACTTCATCGTAGAACATACCAAAGATGCTCATGTAGCTCATTTCGGAGGTGTCAATCTCTATCTTCCAGTGATTCTCTATCAAAAAGGAAAAGGCATTAGTTTGTTTTCTTCCCGTCGTCTCTTTAATAAGCAGGGGCATCCTTCCATGTATAAAGATTTTAAGCTAGAAAATGGTCGTATTGTAGCCATGAGTGGGGCTAATGTTTACGATTTTTCTATTACAAAAAATGTATTTTTTATGTTTTTAAGCCTTGTAATTTTACTCTGCTTACTGTTACTATTTGCTTGGCATTACTGTCGACCAACTAATAAAAAAGTACAGGGTGCAGCCATCTTACTTCTGGCACTTGTTAAATTTATACGAGAAGATGTTGCTCGAAAAAATATTGGTGAAAAGCACTACCATCGCTTCACACCCTACCTATTGACTATTTTTTGCTATATACTTCTCAATAACTTATTAGGTCTCTTGCCTGGTGCAGGGAATGTTACAGGTAATATTTCTGTGGTTTTTGTATTAGCAGTAGGTACTTTCTTGATGACCAACATGAATGGATCTCGTTACTACTGGCGCCATATTTTTAATCCCCCTGGTGTACCTAAGTTTCTATTTCCTATTCTAGTACCCCTTGAAGTGTTAGGATTATTTATTAGGCCCTTTACCTTAATGTTGCGCCTTTTCGTCAATATGTTATCAGGTCATTTATTATTGACCACCGTTATTGGTCTTATTTTTATATTCAACAATATAGCTATGGCTGGAATAGCAATTCCATTTGGCGTATTTATACTATTATTAAAAATATTTGTTTCTTTTGTACAAGCTTACATTTTCACGCTTTTGTCTGCAATTGCTATGAAAAATGCAGTGCAACAACATGAGAAATAAATGGTGATTATTAATTTTTATTGTTTTAACAACTTGTATTATGGATTCTTTAATATTTATATATTTAGGCATAGGCATCATCGTCTTTGGAGCTGCTTATGGTATTAGTAAGATAGGAGCAGCTGGCATGGAAGCCATGGGACGTCAACCAGATATTGCCGATAAGATTAGTAGTTCCCAGTTTGTACCTATGGTGCTTATAGAAGGCGCTACTCTATTTGGATTACTAGTCTGCTTTTTAGTAGCTAGATCATAGGAGTAATGCTAGTTGTATGGACATACTTACGCCACATATAGGACTTATTTTTTGGCAAACTATTATTCTAGTAGTAGCTTATCTTGTACTCAGAAAGTTTGCCTGGAAACCTATACTCTCCTTTATAACGCAACAAGAAAAAAAGTATACCCAAGCGCTTAAAGAAGAAGAAGAAGCACGAAAAACTGCGCAGCGAATGCATTTGATGGCAGAAAAACTGATAGAAAAAGCAAATCAAAAAAAAAGTAAGCTGATTCAGAAGGCGCAAGCTGCACAAAAAGCTTTGATAGCTGAGGCTAAGCTAAGTGCAGAAGAAGAGTATAATACTATAATCAAAAAGGCCAAAGAGGACATTAAAAAAGAAGAAAAACTAGCATTACAGGCTTTCAAGAAAAAGGCTGGTATTCTTGTCATTGACGCTAGTCAAAAAATATTGAAACGTGAACTACAAAACGAAAATATACAGAAAGCTGTTTTAGCTAAATTACTAAAAGAAGGAAACATAGAAAGAGCAAACTAAAATCACGATTATCTATAGTTGTATGAATGAACATATGATAGCCGAGCGATATGCTAAATCGTTTTTTAATATTTTACAAATGCACAAGATGCTGCATGAAGGCAATGAAGATATGCAGCAAATAGTAGCATTAATTAGAGAATCTTCACTGTTTCGCTCTTTTCTTAATAACCCTCTTTATACTAGCCAAGCTAGACAAAAGCTAGTCAGTAAGCTACTCAAAGAAAAAATTACTCCACTTACATTGCACTTTTTATTGTTAGTCATTAAGAAAAAAAGAATCGCCTACTTACAAGTAATTGCTGTAGCATTTATCGATCTATATCATAAAAATCAACAAACCGGAAAAGCACTTATTGAGTTAGCTCATCCTATTTTCTCCACTACACTAGAAAAAAGCTTGGTCATTTTTATCAAAAAAATAACAGGATGGAAAGCAGTACAGCTGTCCGTACTCGTGAACCCTGAACTAGTAGGTGGTTATATTCTGACATTTAAAAATAAGCGGCTCGATGCAAGCTTCCGAGCAAGGTTGCAACAACTGAAAAATGTTTGGACAAAAAGTCCAAGGTAATATAGATAAGTCAAATAAAAAAGAACTAATACAATCATGCAAGAGAAAATACGCGCTGATGAAGTTTCAGCTATACTCGAGAAAGAACTAGCTAGCTTTTCAAGCCCTACACAGCTTGAAGAAGTAGGCTCAGTCCTACAAGTAGGAGATGGTATAGCTCTTATATATGGACTCACAAACGTACAAGCAGGTGAACTCATACTATTTGAAAGTGGTAACAAAGGATTGGCCATTAATCTTGAAGAAGAACATGTAGGAGTAGTGATATTGGGCGATTCAAATAGTATCAAAGAAGGTAGTATAGTAAGAAGAACAGCCCATATTATTTCTATAAATGTAGGAGATGGACTTATCGGACGTATCATCAATACACTTGGAGAGCCTATTGATGGAAAAGGGCCTATAGAAGGAAAACTACTCTCCATGCCCCTTGAAAGAAGAGCCCCGGGCGTGATCTATCGTGAAAGTATCAATGAACCTCTACAAACAGGAGTAAAAGCGATTGATACGATGATCCCTATTGGTAAAGGACAGCGCGAGTTAATTATTGGTGACAGGCAAACTGGTAAAACAACAATCGCTCTTGATACAATCATCAACCAAAGAAGAAACTTTGAAGAGGGTAACCCTGTTTTCTGTATCTATGTAGGAGTAGGACAGCGTGCAAGTTCTATTGCACAAGTCGCAGCTACACTGGAAAAATACGGTGCTATGGACTATACTGTGATCTTATTTTCCTCAGCTGCTACACCTGCTCCACTACAATATTTAGCTCCTTTTTCTGGCACTGCTATAGGAGAATTCTTTAGAGACACAGGACGACATGCACTTGTTGTTTATGATGATCTATCTAAGCAGGCAAATGCTTACCGAGAAGTTTCATTATTATTACGTCGACCACCTGGTCGTGAAGCCTATCCTGGTGATATATTTTACTTGCACTCACGACTTCTAGAACGTAGTGCTAAAATCAATCGCAACGATTACATCGCACAAAACATGAATGATTTACCTCCTTCTTTAGTAGGTCAAGTCAAGGGAGGAGGGTCTTTAACAGCCCTTCCTATCATCGAAACACAAGAAGGAGATGTTAGTGCCTACATCCCTACTAATGTCATCTCCATTACTGATGGACAAATATTTTTAGAAAGCAACCTTTTTAATGCAGGTATACGTCCTGCCATCAATGTAGGTATTTCTGTTTCTCGCGTAGGGGGAGCTGCTCAAATCAAATCTATGAAAAAAGTAGCAGGCAACTTAAAAATAGAGCAAGCACAGTTTGTAGAACTAGAGTCTTTTGCTAAGTTTGGATCTGATGTAGACGTCACTACCCAAAGTATTATCGATAGAGGGAAAAAAACACAATTGTTGCTTAAGCAGCCTCCTTATAACCCTGTTCCGGTAGAGCAGCAAATAGTCATTATTTATGCTTCTACCAAAGGCTATATAGATCGTATCCCTTCCGAAAAAATATACCACTTCGTTAATAGCTACTGGCGTAACCTAGTAGAAAGTTATCCAGAAGAACTGTACGATCTTCGTATGGGCAAGATGAGTCAAAAGACAATTAACGTACTCAACAAAGTAGCTGTGAATCTACTCAAGAAATATCATTAGTTTTGTAGCTATCATATTCCATGCAGTGAGATAAACATACCTTCGAGTTACCTTAACTTTTTTATTCGGAGAGTGTAATTTAAACACTGTCTAAGGAAAACTTAACTTTGATTATTTAAGGAGTGTCAGTAATAAAAAAACAGAGACTTCGCCATGAGCCTGCTGGGCAAACTTGATCTATAGTTTAACCTAGTCTCGAGCATGCTCCAGCAGCTAGCCTTGTTGCCAACGTCCTTGCCATCCTCTAATAGGTTTTTGAATCGTAAGAGGGTTTTTCTGTACAAAGTTGAGAACAGCTTGTGCACGAGCATTATATCGATCTGGTTTTGATTCGGCTAATGTCTGTGCACTTCCTACTGGCTGAAAACAAGGATCAAACCCAAATCCTTCCCCACGAGGACTGACTAGTACTCCTTTGACTTTTCCTTGATAAACGTAGACTTGATCATTTAGATTTCTATAAGCCAATAAAACAGTCCATACTACTTGGCTTCCCAGCAAGGAACTTAAATGATTTAGCAGCCACTTTACATGAATACCAACTGCCGCTCCTTCTACTTCTAGCGATGTATCTTCAACAATTGTGTCGACAGGCAACTGAGAAGCCTTGTGTACAACAACACTAATCGGAGAGGCAACAATTTCCCTGATTTCTTTTTTACTAATGGTCAGCTTTATATCATATGTAGCAAACATTCGCTCAAACTCTTTGAGTTTATTAGGATTGCTCGTATTGAGGGCATAGTTTCGAGATTGTCCTGCTAAAAGTTTTTTGGTCATATGGTAATAGTAGAAGTAATTATGCATTGAAGAAATGCAAATTATAAAAACCTTTTAGAAATAGCAAAATAGCGAATTGGGAAAATGAAAGGAGCACAGATATATAAACTAATTGTATAATTAATAATTTGTTTTTTTGTATAAATAAACTACCGATCAAACATTCCAAGTAATCCTTAAAGAAAACCTAGATATTCTAAGCTAGTATTACCATATAGCCTATCATAATTACTTGAATAATCATGATAATAAGAACAAAATGAAAGCTGCGAAGGAGTATTTAGAACATTATATTGAACGAGCAGAGGATGTTTTTTGGAAAAAAAGATTCCTACAAGTAAAATTGATACAATGCCAAGTGAATAATTTTAATCAAGTTGATTCTGGAGCTTCCCAACTCTTAACAAGAATAAAATAGGAACAGCTATTTTTAGGAGTGTAATCTAAACTATGTCTACGATTTCAAATGTAAGGTTAAATTAAGAGGCATTCTAGATCCAAATCTAATGGTTAATTGTTGTACTTTTAAACCTGAATGTGACAAGGAAGCACTCCATTTTTTGCTATGTTTTTTATAGCTACAAACACAACCTTTAACAAAGTCCCTTTATTTTTGGCCACTTTTCTGAGCTGCCAATGGTATCTTTCTATTGGATTGGCCTTATTAATAAGTTTTCTAATGGGTGCCATATAGGCAAAATAAGCACTACGCTTTCCTCAGTTATCTTCCCAAGATTTTACGACTATAAGGTATTTTTTTTCATTTCTCGGACAAAAAAAGGAGTTCTTCCTCAGCAGCTTCTTTGGTTTGGGCTTTGTATGTTTTTTTTAAATCTTGCACAAACTCTTTTCTATCTCTTGTCGAAATGTATTGAAGCGAATTGCGTATCTGTTGTACAATGCAGCTTTGAATCTCAGTTTGTGGAAAAATACTTTGAATTGCTTCAAAAAAAATTTTCAAATTATCCGTACAAGTTATTAGTATATCTTTCACTCCCCTATTCTGAAGGTCTGTTAGGATTTCGAGCCAGAAATTCGCACCTTCACTTTCGTTAAGATGAAGGCTAAGAATTTCTTTTTCCCCCTATTTGTTGATTGTCATCGCTATAGAGAGTCTTGGTTTTTACAAAACCATTATCCTGTATTTTTTGATGCTATGCATCTAAGAATACAATAGAGTAAACACTTTCCAGTGTTCTACTCTGCCAAGCCTTAATTGTAGGGATGATTCGATCTGTAATTTGAATCAGTATCCTAATAAAAATGTCTGTATCGTACATTTCTTTGATATGTGCTTAGCGATATCTAGATAGCTCATTTCTATTCCATAAAGTCCTAATTTTCTCTTCAAGTGTATTTGCTAGTATACTTTCTCGCTTACGCACTATTTTAGGATTAAATGTACTTTGCCTGTCTTATGGAGTCTGCATTCTAAAAGTGCCTAGCTCGTTTTTTATAGTTTTTGCTCCTTGACCGCTTCGATTATTCCCAGCAACTCTTTGAGTCTCGTTAAGGTGTTCTTCTATTTCATCTTCTAGTGCTTGTTTAAGGAAGTCTTTTAGTAGAAGAGCAAAAGCTCCGTTTTTACCAAATAAGGAAATGCCTTGTCTGAGTTGCTTCAAGGCTTTTGCTTTCATTTCTTCTAAGGTGTGTTTGTTCATAATGTCTAAGGGTAAATGTTAAATAATCAAAGTTAAATTTTCCTTAGACAGAGTTTAGATTACACTCCCGAGTCAAAAGTATTGAAAAAAGTCTGCAAGATTTGAACAATAAAATTAACAAATCAGCTACTGATAGAAGTTAAACAGGTCAAGCAGGTAAAAGCAAAATAGGCAAGATTGTATTGATATTGGCTATGATAATAAGTAGCACTGTCTGTATTGGGATGCTTTTTCATAATCAAACCATAAGTAAAATCAAAAAAATCAGTAATTCAAAAGAACTAAACTAGCTGGTAAGGTCTCATCTAATAGGTGATATTTACCTACTAAAAAACTATACAACCATGGTATAGGATGCTTTATTTCAAAGAAGAGGACAGTCAAGTACTAGTTAATTGCAATCAATGATATTCATCAATATGTAGGCTATAACAGCACCTTACTACTTAAAAGAACGCATAAACCTTATTGCGTGATAGTTCCCTATCCTATAAAGTCTTATATTTGTCCTCAATCATTTTTCTATTATGTTCAGTTTTATAACACGTCTATTCGGAACAAGTCAAGGTAGAGCTATTCGTCAGCTGAAAAAGCAAATCAATACCATCAATCAATACTATCAAGAGTTGCAAAAACTTAGCAATGATGAGTTACGACAAGCCACTGATAGCATTAGACAAGACCTCCAGAAAGGAGTATGCAAACAGGAAAATCGCATACTAGCTCTCAAAAAGCGAGCTAGTGATGCAGGAGATATTCAGGAAAAGCTAAAATTGTTTGATCAAGTAGAAGCAGAAGAAAAAGCACTTAAAGATCAAAGGGAAAAGCTTTTAACACAATATTTACCACAAGCTTTTGCGATTGTCAAAGAAACAGCGCGGCGTTTTCAAACAAGTGAAGCACTCATAGTAACCGCCAATGATCAAGATAAAAAACTGGCTGATATCTACCAGCACATCCAGATCAAAGAGGGGCAAGCTCATTATAGCAGTACATGGGAAGTAGCTGGGCGTCAGAAAAAGTGGAACATGCTTCATTATGATGTTCAGCTGATGGGTGGTATTGTATTGCATAAAGGTAAAATAGCAGAAATGGGTACAGGAGAAGGTAAAACCTTAGTCGCTACTCTTCCTGCTTTTTTGAACGCACTTTTACAAAAAGGGGTACATATTGTTACTGTCAATGACTACCTAGCCAAAAGAGATGCGGAGTGGATGGCCCCTATCTATCAGTTTCATGGTATTACAGTAGACTGTATAGAGAAATATCCCTCCCATAGTCAAGAGAGGGCTCGTGCTTACCAAGCCGATATCGTGTATGGCACGAACAATGAGTTTGGCTTTGATTATCTACGTGATAATATGGCTAAAACTTCAGAAGCACAAGTACAAAGGGGCCACTATTATGCTATTGTGGATGAAATAGACTCTGTTTTGATAGATGATGCCCGGACTCCTTTAATTATATCGGGACCAGTGAAGAAAGATAATAATAGGGAGTTTCGAAGTTTGAAGCCACGTATTCAGCAGCTTTATCATGTACAAAAAAAACTAATAGCTAACCTTCTAGACGACAGCAAGAACAAGCTAGTAGATAATAAAAAATCAGAAGCGGGATTAAGTTTATTCCGTGTGTATCGAGGACTTCCCAAAGACCCTAACTTAATCAGCTATTTGAGTGAAAAAGGTATTAAGCAGCTACTAGCTACAACAGAAGATTATTACTTACAAGAAAATAAAAGGTTAATGCCTGAAGCTGATGAACCTCTTTATTTTACTATTGACGCAACTACCAATAGTATTGAACTTACGGATAAAGGGATTGCTTATCTAACAGAACATGACAAAGATCCCACTTTTTTTATTTTACCAGATATTGCTACCAAGGTAGCTGAGATAGAAAAAGATGCTAACTTATCTTTAGAAGTTAAAACTGCACAGAGAAATCAACTGACAAAAGACTATGGAGTCAAAGCAGCGCGTATCCATGCCATCAATCAGTTATTAAAAGCATACGCTCTTTTCCAAAAGAATATAGACTATGTTGTACTACAAGGAAAAGTCAAAATTGTAGATGAAAAAACAGGTCGTATTCTAGAAGGCCGCCGCTATTCGGACGGTCTTCACCAAGCGATAGAGGCAAAAGAAGGTCTAGAAGTGGAAAAAAGTAGCCAAACTTATGCTACAATCACACCTCAGAATCAATTTAGAATGTACTATAAGCTATCAGGAATGACAGGAACTGCTGCTACAGAAGCCGCAGAAATGTGGGATATCTATCGCTTGGAAGTAGTCATCATTCCTCCTAACAAGCCTATTCAACGTAAAGATCTTAACGACAAGATTTATAAAACGCAACATGAAAAATTTGAGGCCATTTCGCAGCATGTAGAAACAATCAAAAAAACGAAAAGACCTATTCTACTGATTACTCCTTCTGTAGAAGTATCAGAGTATCTACGGAAAAAGCTACAGGTAAGTCCAAAACAAGTTTTAAATGCAAAAAACCACCACTTAGAAGCAGACATTATTGCAAGAGCCGGGCAAGCAAACAGTATTACTATCGCTACCCAAATGGCAGGTAGAGGTACAGATATACAGCTTTCCCCTGAAGCTTTGGAAGCAGGTGGACTCTATCTCATTATTGCAGAAAAGCATGAAACTCGTCGTGTGAACAATCAAAGTCGTGGTCGTGCAGGTAGGCAAGGAGATCAAGGTACTACTGTTTGCTATTTATCTTTGGAAGATCCTCTTATTGTTCACTTTAAGCATGGTTACATAGGTAAACAAGTGGATAATATGTTTCATGAAGAAGGTGAAGTACTAGAAGACAATCTCATTACACGTGCTATTGAAAATGTTCAGAAGAATCTAGAGCAAAATCACTTCATGAGTCGAAAAAGAGCACTAGACTATGATGATGTATTGGGCAAGCAACGGTCTATCATATATCAGAAAAGAAACCATGCGTTGTACCAACAAAAGCTTCCTTTTGATATTCTTCATATCATTTATAGTACCGTAGAAACTATACTGACTAGAACCGTTTATAATACGCAAAAACTGGCTATAGAGCTCTTTGATACTTTTGGAATAAGACACACTTCTTTACCGCAAGTCGTCCATGTTTCTCCTAGAATAGTCAAAGAGTTTTTTCATAAGGTCCTTGAAGAAAAAAAGAAAAAGGAGGACAAGTGGCTAAACATCATCAGTGAAAAAGTAAAAGTCTTAGACAAAGGGATTGATTATCTATTGATTAATTTGCTCTGTAAAGAAAAAAACTATAAAATATTAATCAACTTAGAAGCATTTAAACGTTCTAAAGGGAAATCTATGCTTCAATCTATTCAGCAAAAAATTTTACTCACTATTATCGATGAGTATTGGAAAGAGCACCTGCAAACTATGGAGTACTTGAAAGAGAATGCAAGAAATGCTAGTTACGAAAATAAAGACCCGCTTTTAGTTTACAAATTTGATGGAATAGCTGCTTTCAGAGGACTCATACAAGCTATTAATTATCAGGTAACTCATGACTTGTTTCACACGCAACTTATAGAAGATAATATACTTGTACTCAAAGCTAAAGTTGATGTTGAAGATCACGATCTACTAGAAGAGTACCGACCAGACGATGATAGTCAATATCATAACAATAGCCTTGATAAGGCAGAATTACCTGCACGATCTGAGAAAGTCATAGGACGTAATGAAAGAGTAAGTGTCAAATATACCGATGGGACTATCAAAGAAAATGTTAAGTATAAAACAGTAGAAAAAGATATTCAAGACAAAAAATGTGCTGTTCTTGAGCATGATTCGCAGTAACCTAATCAAGCTCTATACAATTCAGTTTTAGGAAAAAACAGCAGCCTTTCACCATTTAGCCTAGCAACTATTTAATCATAATGAATAAAAACTACTATAGACAATACAGAAATATGTCTTTTCTTTCTGTCAAAAAAGTTATATTAACCCAGAATAAATTCTACACCCAAAAGATGATGATGTTCATCAAACATACATTGATAGCTTTACTGCTTTGCACTTTTTCTTCCACCAACTATTCGATTAGTCAAAATACAGGTAAATCTCACACTGAAAAAATCTCCAGAAATAGTAGGCTACAGCCTACTCAAAATGCATCTAAAAAGAGTCAGAAAAAAAGCAAATACATATATCCTGTGAGCGCTAGCATGTGGATCTATAACTCAATTCTTATAGGAGGGACTGTTCTATATATCATCAAAAGGAAGGACCACTTTACATTTGATCCACACGATATATTTCAGCAGTTCGTAGCTACTTATTGGATAATTTCTTTGATCGTTTATATTTTGTATAACAGCCCCTTGATGCGTCCTTATAAAGTACCGCGTCAGGCGCAAAAGCATCATCCTAGTTACTGGCTCGTCATACTACAAGTATTGATCAATCAGCTGATCCACCTGGCACCTATTCAAGAACTAGCTAAAGATTTACCACAAGAAACCGATAAAAGCTGGGGAACATTAGGTATAGATGGCATCATTACTTACTTGTGCTATACCATTATTTTTTACATCGTTCATCGTCTCTTGCACACACCCCTTATCTATCAGCATATTCATAGTGTTCACCATGAATTTGAGGTGCCTTTAGGCTTTACCTCCCTGTACGCTCATCCTTTAGAAGCTTTTGTAGATGTACTTCCTCCTGTGATTGGTATGTGGCTCACAGGAAGCTCACTACATGCAGCGCGGTTCTGGATGCTACTAGGTATCATTAATACTGTGATCGTTCACACCAATGCCGGCAGACATTCACACCATCATTTATTACATAAGTACAATTTTTCTACAGACGACATAGACTTACTGCTAGACACTGATTATACTAAGAAGCTCTTCAAAAAACGAGAGAGTAAAAAAATAGATGCTACAAGAGAAGAACAAATTAAGAGAAAAATAGATCAGCTAGCTACTACCTCTCAGATAATATCGATTAGTCGTTGGTTTCAGCATGTAAACTTTGTCTGGAGCTTACTTCTGTCCATATGGGCTATTGGTCAAATATATGATACCCATGGCACTTCTTACGCATATAATTTAGCCCGAAAGAAAGCTTTTATTCTATTAGGGATAGGGCTCCCTATTTTACTATTGAGCCTATCATCTATACTATTGGTATATAGTGTTATTGTCAAATCAGAAAAGATTATATTAAGCAATGTACTAAAAATGAACATCAATATTCCTTATCAAAAGATCAGCAAACTAGATAAGAAAGTACTATACACTTATGCTAAAAAACCAGACGAAAAGTGTATTAAATCTCTACTACTAGTTATTCACTATCAAGGAAGTAAAGGTATAGAAAAAGCATTCTTAAGTGATATAGAGTATCAACTACCAGACCTGCTCTTTTTGGAAAAAGTATTGATGCTGAAAAATATCCCTATCAATGTAAGTACAGCTCAACCCCACAGGAGATTGGCTTGTAATAAGCAATCTCTGTAAGGAAATACCTATCACAGTGCACTAACAACCACTGATGCATAATGTGTCCTTGTTAAGAATGAAGGGCATATTTCCCTCATTCTTACAAAAAGAATACCTTTTTCTATCAGGTACTTCAAAATCAATCGAAAAGAATATATTGCGTGCAATTACTAAAATTATCATCGTCCACGCACATGTCTACTATCTTCACCCAGATTATTAAAAAAAAACTCCCTGCTTTTATTGTAGCAGAAGATGATCATCATATTGCTTTTTTGGATATGGCTCCTATTCACAAGGGACATACACTCGTCGTACCCAAAGAAGAAGTAGGTTATTTCTTTGATTTGCACGAAGACAGAATAGCCAGCTTGATGGCTTTTGCTAAAAAGGTTGCACAAGCCTTAGAACAAGTAGTACCATGTAAGAGAATAGCTATGGCTGTTTTAGGCTTAGAAGTTGCTCATGTACATATTCACCTCATCCCCTTAAGTAAAGCACGCGAATTCCAATTTACAGATAGGAAAATTCAACTGAGTAAGTCAGAAATGCAAAGAATAGCACAGCAGATTGCTGATCTCTTTAACAAAAGATCATAATAGAAACGCATTCTCATGAGTAATATGGAGCCCCATCTCCTTGCCTCTGAGTAGAGAACCTTACGCAAGTATTTTTTTCCAAAGTTTTCTTCAGCATGTAGATGATAACCTGCCTTGAATCGTTGAACCTTTTTTGTGCTGAAGAAGCTTAGGTAAGAGATGAAGTCCACTGCCTTTATAGTCGAGGAAAGGAAATAAACTGACAAAGAAGGAGTTTTAACTACTGAATTCACCAAAAAAAGCTTATTTTTTAAATAGCAGTGGAAATGTATTTCTTTTTATATAGTGATTAGACCTTTTTGGAGGTAGGCAATATTCCATTGACTTGTGTATTCCATAAAGTGTGATAAGATCCTTTCTTAGCTAGTAGCTGCTGATGAGTTCCATCTTCTACTATTTTTCCATTTTCTACTACAATAATACGATCCATCTTATCTAGGGTAGCTAGTCTGTGTGCTATGACAATCGTTGTTTTCCCTTTCATAAGCTGATACATCGACTGTTGGATATACTCTTCAGTAACTGTATCTAGCTGTGAAGTTGCTTCATCAAAAACTAATATAGGAGGATTCTTTAAGATGGTACGTGCCATGGCGACTCGTTGCTTCTGGCCGCCTGATATGCGAGCTCCTCTGTCTCCTACCAGTGTACTATATCCTTCAGGAAGTTCCTGGATAAAGTCATGAATGTACGCTTTTTTTGCTGCATCAATGATTTCTTCGTCTGTAGCATCGGGCTTACCATAAACAATATTATCACGCAAAGATCTATTAAATAAGAGGGATTCTTGTGGAACAATACCTATTGCTTCCCGCAGGGAATGCTCAGTTACTTCGCTAATACTTTGATCATCTACCAGAATTTCCCCTTTTTGTAGCTTATAAAGAAGGAGAAGTAACCGAATTAGCGTAGTTTTTCCTCCCCCTGAATAGCCTACAATACCTAATTTTTGGCCAGCAGGAATAGTAAGGGCAAGATTCTCTAAAACAGGTTGTTCACTTTGGGGATATTCAAAAGTAACATTCTTAAAAACAATATTTCCCTTTTTAATCTGCAAAATTTTTGCATTAGGATGGTCGTAAAACTGCATAGGCGTCTCAAGAATCGTAAGAGCTTGCTTACTTTCTCCTATTATTTTCGAAAGCTCTGAAAATTGCTGAATATTCCACCAGCACATCAATATAATAGATAAGTTA
The DNA here is from genome assembly GCA_039198585.1 of Bacteroidota bacterium. GTDB lineage: Bacteria > Bacteroidota > Bacteroidia > Cytophagales > Amoebophilaceae > JBCCTJ01. The sequence continues at coordinate 7,990 of JBCCTJ010000002.1, read as the reverse complement.
ACCCCCAAAACATATCCAAAATCACCCACACTAAGCGTACCTTGCATTCTACCTCGCACCAATAATATAAAATTAAAGGTTTGCAGAATAAGATATGCAATAGATAGTAAAGTGTAAATACCTAAATATCTCCAGCTCATTGCTCTATGTGCTTGCGTGGCTTTTGTAAGGCTATCACCTATGACACGTTTTTCTTCATCTTGCCTACCAAAAAACTTGACAGCTAAGATATTACTAAACGAGTCTCCAATGACACCTGCGACCTCACTGTTTCTTTTCGCCCATTGGATTGCTCTTTTTATCACAAACTTATTAGCTAAGAAGATAGTTAAAAAAAATATACATGTCCAGATACCCAGGAGCAAAGCAAATTGATAGCTAGCTTGATACAGTGCATAAAACCCTGCGATAAGTGATAATATCATTACTAGCATTCTCAAAAAAAATGTTTCAATGATTTTAGGAACATTATTACTCAGCTGGACTGCATTGTGTACCAAATAGCTTTTATAGTTATTTTGATGAAATGTATAATTTTTATTTATTATTCTTTCAGCATATTCTTCTCTAATATTTTGACAAATTTGTGGATCCATTCTTATGTCTACAAAGTAAGTGCGTAGTCGCCAAAATAATTCAATCAATACATGCAAGACAATGTAGGTAAGAATCGGGTACCAAAGCCCTTGGACAATATTGTCAGCGTTTAAATAGAGAACTCGATTGGTAATAATTTTGAGCAGATAAGGAGCAACAATATTGACCCCAGCTTGCAAAGAAGCTGTCAATATCATTACCAGAATGTGGGGTATAAATGGTCTAATATGACGCAATATATACCGTGTAAGAGAGGGTGATTGTGACATAAATAGCAATATATTTAAAAAGCGAAGAATGCAATTCTAATGCTTTTACCGAGAAAAACAATCAAATAAGTTATTTTTTCTGTATGATAAGCCCTCCAGCCTCTGGGTCAACTAAGCTACGTATTTTTTTTGCGTATTTTGTTTTTTATTCAAGTAAGATTCAATAGCTTTTTCTATTACTAATACTGTTAGCTTTCTTTCAACAATGGCACGTGTATTAACCTCTCTAACAATTGCCTCTATATCAGCACCTGTAGCTCCTTCAATCTTTTTTACTAGTTGCAAGAGCACTTTTTCAGTTAAATCAAGGGAGATTTCAAAGTTTCGTTGACTAGCAATCTCAGTGAGGTACATGGATAGTATTTTAGCTCTATTGGCTTGATTAGGTGCTTTCATAGCTATCCACTGGGTAAATCTTCTGTGAGCAGCATCATCTATATCTGCAGGAACATTGCTTGCCCCTATTATCAGTAGATCTTTTAGTGGCAAGCCAGTGTAGCTTAAAAAGTGTGTAAATAGCTTCCTATCTTCTGAGTTTTGTAGGTTTCTCTTTTTTAAGAAGGCTTCTATTTCATCAATGAATAAACAAGCCCTAGTACGAAAATTAGTGACTCTTTTTTTACCCCACTTAAACATACGATCCATTTCAGCAATTCCTTGCCCTTCCTTAAACTTAGCAAAAGAGCTACCAGAAATAAACATATACCGTGCAAAGTGCTTGGCAATAATTCCTGCAACTTTTGTTTTACCAGTACCTGGAGGGCCTATTAACATCAAGCTAGGAAGAGGTGTATTGTAAATGAGTGCGATTCTGAGAGACTCGAGGTAAAGAGCGATTTGTTCTAACTCTTCTGGGTTAAGTATCAGCTTTTTCTGTATTTCTAGCATAATTTGATCTATAGATAACCTAGAAAAGAAAAAATGCCAATAAGAAGATACTTTAGAGGCAAGTTTGGGAGGGCTATTAATTAAATAATGTTTGAGTACTTTATAGAGCAACATGGGAATAACAATGCCAGCTCCAATACCTAGTATCACTATAAATATGCTAGCTGTAATAGTACCTGTAGTACGAGTCAATACATTATCTATCGTTTGTCTTATCGTTCTTTCTAGACCACGCTGGTAACCAACAAAAAAATCATCGGCTTCATCACCTGCGAATGTTCCTAAGCCCCTAATCAAATTTCTGAGTGCTTGATTACCATCTCCTAGCTCTTCCCGCGCACCTCGGATTAGATACCTTCCTACATCCTCTCCACTTGGTAGGGCATCTTCAACAATATTCGATAGCAAACCACTTAAGATAGGTCTTAATCTTTGAGCCAATTCTTCTATTTGTTCATCTATATCTGTACTGAACTGAGGTAACCCGGCCTGAATAGCAAACGGAAACATTAAGAAAAAATATAGTTTGGTAGATAGTCGGGAAGCGAACATGTATAGTTTTTGTTACATTGAATAAATAAAAAATTACACCTTTAGTAGCAAAGGTATAATAAAATTTTGTATTACACAACAATCTAGGGAGCTAGGCTGCATGCTCTGCATGCAAAAAACGTTCTGCTTCTAGGGCTGCCATACAGCCAGTACCTGCGGCTGTAATAGCCTGCCTATAGCGAAAGTCTTGTACATCACCTGCGGCAAATATGCCTGGGATATTGGTTTGGGTAGAGTCTGGTTTAGTCTGGATGTAGCCTAGCTGGTCAAGTGCTAAGGTTTCCTTAAAAAGGCTTGTATTAGGGGTATGTCCAATAGCTAAAAAGAATCCCTGAATGCTGATTTGATTGACTACCTTACTTTGATTATTGACTACCTGAACTGCTTCTACTACTTCTCTGCCAAGTATTTCTTGGGTTTCTGTATTCCATAGAATGGTAATATTCTTTCTACTCATAACCCTTTTTTGCATAATAACAGAGGCACGCATCGCATCTCGTCGAATAAGTAAATATACTTTTCTACATATCTTGGCCAGGTATAATGCTTCTTCCGCAGCACTATCTCCTCCACCTACCACAGCTACATCTTTATCTTTGAAAAAAAAACCATCACAAACTGCACAGGATGATACTCCTCTGCCCTTGAGTCTTGTTTCCGAAGGAATTCCTAACCACTTGGGTTGTGAGCCGGTAGCTATGATGACTGTTTGGGCTAGGAAAGTGTCTAATCTATCTGTGGTTATTAAATAAGGAGTTTTTTTAAAATCTACTTGCGTGACTGTCGATTGTTTAATTTCAGTCCCAAAATTAAGTGCTTGCTCACGAAATTGCTCCATCATATGAGGTCCTAAGATCCCCTGTGGATATCCAGGGTAGTTTTCTACCAAAGTAGTTGTGGTGAGTTGTCCTCCTGGTTGATATCCTGCAAGTAGGAGTGGATTTAATCCTGCTCGACTGGCATAGATAGCAGCTGTATACCCTGCCGGTCCACCTCCTATGATAATTATTTTTTTTGTCACTTTTTGAATATTATGGTGAATATACAAATGCGTAAAACTTATTGAGCCATCATTCGCAGCTCCCGGAGTGCTTTCTCTTTGATTTGTCTTACACGCTCTCTAGTAAGATTCATTTTAATGCCTATTTCTTCTAGGGTCATTTCAAACTTGCGTTCTTTTTTTCCACTTTCGGAAAGACCAAAATAGCATATGAGTATTTCTCTAGCTCTTGGATCTAGCTTACTTAACAGTCTACTGATTTCTTCTTTGGTTGACTCTTCATTGAGGTTAGTATCAGGAGCCTCAGCTGTATCATCTTTGAGTACCTCTAGTAGCGTATTGCTATCTTCTTGCGCTAGGGGAGCATCCATAGAGAGTGTTTTGACATTGGTTTGAAGAATGGAAGCTATATTCTCCATGGGCATATCTAAGTACTCCGTTAGCTCTTCTAATGTCGGTTCTCTTTGTAGTTCTTTTGTTAGTTTTCTACGGGCCTTGTAGACTCTCTGGATAGCAGTAGCACGATTAAGAGGAATTCTAATAAAACGACCTTTTTCCTGTATTGCCTGCATGATTCTTTGTCTGACCCACCATACTGCGTAAGATATAAATTTAAATCCGCGTGTTTCATCAAATCTTTCTGCAGCAATAATAAGCCCTATATTACCTTCATTGATGAGATCATTCAAAGTAAGCTGAGAACTTGGATACTGTTTAGCTACTGAGATTACAAAGCGTAAATTAGCCAATATCAGGTGTTCTTTTGCCATTTGATCTCCTGCTTTAATTCTTTTGGCCAGCTCTACTTCTTCCTCTGCAGAAATACGAGGGAGTGTTTTAACGTCTTGTAAATATTTTTCGGTAGACTGGTTTTCGCGTCTCGTTATTTGCTTAAGAATACGCAGTTGCTTCATCGACATACAAAAGGTTTTTACAGATTACTTTTATTTTTTTTCTTGTAAAATGGTTTTTCTTGAAAGTGAATACTCGTTTTTACCCCTTATTGACTTAATAGCAATCAGCTTAACTTCGATTTCTTGATTTAAGGTAAGCTCTTTTGCTAGGTCTTCAATACGTTGATCACTTACTTCACTGATATGCAAAAGGCCTTCTTTGTTAGGTAAAAATTCTACAAATGCACCATAAGGCTGTATAGACTTAATAGTACCTATGTAAACCTTATTAAGGGTTGGCTGCTCTGTAAGTCTCTCTATAGCTTGAGCAGCTTCTGATAGTGAAGCTTTATTGGGCGCAAATATAGCAACTTCTCCTTCATCACTTACTGTGATAGTAGCCCCTGTTGTTTGTTGTAAATCTTGAATTGTTTTACCACGTGGACCTATCACACTACCGATCATCTTAACTGGAATGATGATCTGCTTGACAGCTGGTGCTTGTGGCTTGTACTCTGCTCTTGGTTTACTAAGTACTTTTTCCATAATATCTAGTATTTTGATGCGTCCTTCTTTTGCTTTGACTAACATCTGCCGAATGATATCAATAGAAAGTCCACTAGTTTTAATATCCATTTGACAGGCTGTAATACCATCCCTTGTTCCTGTTACTTTAAGGTCAGTATCTCCAGCTGCATCTTCATCACTCAAGATATCAGATAAAATAATCGACTTAGTGTCAGCATGTATTAAGCCCATAGCAATCCCAGCTACAGGCTTTTTGATTTGTACACCTGCATCCATCAATGCTAAAGATCCAGCTACTGTTCCAGCCATAGAAGATGAGCCATCAGAAGCGAGTGTATCAGCAGTCAAACGCATACAGTAAGGAACTCCCAGCTTATCAGGGAGCTGATTTTTCAACGAAATGTAAATAAGATTACCATGACCGATCTCACGTCTTGCAGGTCCCCTATTAGGTTTTACTTCATTGGTAGCAAATCCTGGAAAGCTATAGTGTACCATAAAATCTTTATATCCGCTATTGGTAACTCCATCTATCAGCTGTGCATCAAGTTTATTTCCTAGCGTTAATGTTGATAATACTTGCGTATAGCCTCGTGTAACAATTGCAGATCCGTGAGACGTGAGAATATCTACTTCAATCGCTATAGGGCGTATTTCATCAGGTCTTCTGCCATCAATGCGAATATTTTTTTCTATAAGTAAATCTCTGACTACTTGCTTGTTTACTTCTGCAATGTACTTATTAGCTAAAGCAGTGTCAATGGGATCATCAGTTTCATAAGCTACTAAAACCTGCTCTGCAGCTTGTTCAAAATATTTTTTCCTTACTTGCTTGTCTTGGATGGCTTTCTCTGCTATCGAACGGCATTTAGGATAATAGTTTTTATGGATAAATTCTTTCAGTATAGTATCTTCCTCACATGAGATTTGTACATCTTGGCTAGGAGATATACGTGCTTTTTCTCTTAGCTCGTTCTGTAATCTGCATTGCTCCTGAATATTTTTTTGTGCAAACTGAAGTATCTCTATCAGTTCATCTTCGCTGATATCCTTAGCACTACCTTCTAGCATGAGCATTTGTTCCTCATTGGCAGCTACTACGATATCGCAGTCTGCATTGAGGAGTTCTTTGTTTGATGGATTGATATAAAAAACCCCATTGATTTTGGCTACTCTAACAGCTGCAACGGGTTGCAAGAAAGGTATTTTAGACAAGGTAAGAGCAGCAGAAGCAGCTAGTATAGCAAGTGTATCTGGCACAACATCCTCATCTGAGGATATCAGAGAAACATTGATATTAACACTATTAAAAAAGTTAGGGGGAAAGCAGGGTCTTATAGTTCTGTCTATAAGACGAGAAATTAATATCTCACTTTCATTAAGTTTTCCTTCACGTCTAAAAAAACTGCCCGGTATTTTTCCAGCTGCATGAAATTTCTCTTGATAATCAACTGATAAAGGTAAGAAATTTCCAGGTTGCGTTTCTTGTCTTTCTATTGCTGTTGCTAGTAGGATTGTTTTTCCCATTGTGACGACAGCGGCTCCATCGGCCTGTGGAGCAAAACGGCCTGTTTCTATTATTATAGAACGATTATTAGGCAGTTGTAATGTATGAGATACTTTATTAAAAGCCATAGCTTTGCTTAGTAATTATAAAAGATAAACAGCTAATTTTTATTTTCTAATTCCTAGCTCTTTGCAAGTATTTTGGTATAAAGCTAGGTTAGTACGCTTAAGATAACGTAACATTTTATGTCGTTTGCTTACCAGCTTTATAAGACCTCTCTTGGACGAGTTATCTTTTTTATGTTCTTTTAAGTGGCTGGTTAAATGTTTAATCCGGTTTGTAAAAATGGTGATTTGGTATTGTGGTGCACCAGTCCCTGTTGGTATACTTGAGGATGCTAATTTTGTCATGCTTTTTATTTATTAGTCTATAACGTACTCAAAAGTAATACTTTACAGGCTAGCAATAAACTTTTTCTGTAATCTTTTTGGAGAATTGCCAAATAGTATTCTAAATTGCTTGCAAAAGTAAGCAAAATCTCTAAAGCCAACAGCTTTGCTTATTTCTTGTATTTTAAGTTCAGTACTTTTAAGCATTTCTAGCGCTTTATTTAAACGAACCATTTGTACATATGTTTGCAGATTCATGTGTGTATGTTTTGTAAAGAATTGCCCTATATAGTCTTTGTTTAAGCGTACTTGCTGTGCAATAACAACATTACTCAAGTCACCCGCTATATTCTCGTTAATGTACTTAAAAATTTTGACAAGTCTTAAATCCATGAGTGCATCAATTTTAACGAGTAGTTTATCATAGATAGCACGATCCGTCAGGTGAGGAGAGAGTACATAACGTAATATTTCAACAATAACATAACTGACGATACTATGTAGTATAAGTGACTGACCAACTTGATTATTGGATAATTCGTTAAATATAATTTTTAATAACTCAGCTACTTTAAAATTATTTTTAATTACAAAAGGAGCTAGCCCTAGAAAGCGAAAGAAATCAATAGCACCATGTGCTCGTACTCCTATATCTATGTAACTAAAACTTTTGTTAGGATTATTCTGTGCCATACTGTGATCAATAAACTCCATAGGCTGGTGAATATAGTTGGGAATTTTATTATTGGTATGTAGCAAATAGTGTCCTTGATAAGATATATTCGCAATTGTACCCGCTGATAAAAAAACGATATCTCCAGACTTCATAACTATGCTGCTGTTTTCTACTTGTATGGTTATACTGTCTTGGTATACCCAAATAATTCTATTCTGTATTATTTCCTCGTTAGTTACATTGTAGGATTGTTTAATGTGCCCATGTCTTGCATCTACAAATTCTGCTTTAAGAGCTTGTATAACTCTCTCAAAATTTTTTAGCATTTTTTATTTAGGTTTATTAGTTTAGTTATGATTCAAGTCTTAGTTGCTAAAGTTACGTAATTTCAGGTGAAGCAGTACTACAACGTCTACACATATGTTTATCCAAAAATGGATATGATTTATTCTTAGCAGGATTTATCATTTTATTTTAAAAAAAGTTTCGACTCTCATTTTACATATTTTTACACTTTTCTTTTTAATTTTCGTTTTATATTTTTTAATTAACGGGCTATTTTATTCTGGGCTAGTAGATATAGTAAAACCACTTGTTAGAAACAAAACAATTATTAAATATAAAAGGAAAACTTAGACCAAGATATTTCGTTTTTTCTAAAAGATTATATTATTAGATACTATTGTTTAAT
>JBCCTJ010000001.1:0-51567 GCA_039198585.1 Bacteroidota bacterium | reverse complement strand
GGGCGTTATAGCACCTTTTTTTCCTGATAATTCTTTTGTCTCTAATATACGTTCTACAGCTTGTTGCTTTATACCTTCCCAGGTTACTTGATTTATTTCTTTTTGTTGTTTATTCATGATTAAAAAATTTAAAAGTGTAAAATTGTTTTTTTACTTTGAAACAATTAAATGATTTAACCCAAGCGCTCAACAATCGAGTAGTCGGCATCAGCCTACTTCCCTGGGTCTATCTCGGGTGTGAGATTGTCGTATGTAATGTTCCCTAAACTATCCTAAGGTCTTTTGCTGATTTTTCAGCAAACAGAAGAGGCGATAGCCGATTGGGAACCTCGCTCCTTTAGGGGCCAGAGGATGTCAGCTAATTGACATCTGTTATTACTTCTTCGTTAGGTTCTTTCACAGCGACTATACCTTTATTTTTTAGAGGTATTTTGGCTATTTTTAATAAATTTTTTTCGATATTTTTTAGTGACTCCCCAAGCTCTTGCTGAGGATTATCTTCTTCATCATTACTACTATCGCTATCTGTATGTTCTTTATTGTCATCTTCATTGCTTGTAAACTCAAGTGCTTTTAGTTGTTCCCATAGTTTTTTTATACTATTACTTGTGTCTTCAAATATTTTTTTGTGAAATAACTTATTTCGAATTGCATAATCAACCATAGATGCTAGAGCAGAGCTTATTCTAGAACAATCACGTTTTGACTGTACAGATGCTACATGCTTAGTAAGAAGCGTAAATCCTCCTAAAATAGCTTTTTCGTCTAACTTCTTATTTTCTCCCAAGTAAAACTTTTTATCAAAAAGACGCCTTTGAGCAACTTTACCTTTTTTACTATTCTTACTATCCCAATGATAGTAATCCCCCAGGACAAGACAGTCACCATAACTGATAAGTTGATAGCGAAGTAAGAGTAGACACCCCTTAGTCCACTTTTGATTTCTTAGTTTTAGAAATGGGGTTGTTTTATAATCATTACTGTTGATTTGCTTGTGAAGTATTTTGGTGTCACATGTTTTAGCAAATAGCTTAATTAGTTTGTACTTATCTTCACGTTTGATCCGCTTGCCTCCAAGAGTACTTTGACATACTTTTTGTAAAAGCTCATGCTTATTTACTAATGTTGCAAGTTTTTTGGAATTGATTAACTCGTTTTTTTTAGAAGATTTTAGTTTTGTTAAAATATCTTCTAAGAGTTGCGCCAGTTGCTTAGCATTTGTCTTATTGTGGCTGTTCTGAATATTTATTACTCTTGTTTTTTCTTGTTGATCATCTGACAAAGTTTCCTCATCATGTTCACTACTTGACAGTTGCTGCTGACTATTAACTTCAGCAGAAGAAGCAAAGGTAATACCGCATGGTCTAGTAATAATGCCTATTAATAAATAGGCTAATATGTATTTTATTTGTATTTTCATGATTATAAATTAAATTTTAATGTACGAAAAATATTCATTAATAAACAATAATGAAATTTTTAGAATTAAAAACAACAGTAAGGTGTGCTATTATGTCTATTTTGTGTTTTATTAAGCAAATTTCTAGTTATTTTCCAAGAGAGAAAGTTATGGAAGAAGCTTGATTTGCTTCATATAACTCTAAAATACCGTCTTGAATAATATTGAAAGCATGATTTTTAGCTTGGACATAAGAGGCAAATTTTTTTTTACCTAACCGATGATCTATTTTTAAGAAAAAAAATCCTTGATAGGCGAATATGATAATATGTCTTCCTTTGTACCTTCTTTCTATTCTAGCTTTTTCTGTTTTTATCCATTTGCTGTTTGCTAGGTAAGTAGCTCTTTTCTTTTCTTTCTTTTTCTGAGAAGAAGCATAGTAAGTTTTGGTTAACTGATTACAGCATATCTCTCCAGTCAATAAAGTACCCCATTGAGGATGAAAAAGGAAATAACAGTGCTTAATAGGGGTAGCACAGTTACCGCATTTCTCTTTACCCTTTTTGCAAATATGATATCCCATATACTGCCATCCTTTTCTAGGTCTTATTTTGCCATGATATTGCGCATGACAAGATCGACAGAGCACTAAGCAAGCTTGAATGGGGTATTCCCAAGGCATTCTTCCTTGGATATAATATTTGTGATGTACTTGAAGTGAACGATTGTGCAATGTTTGTTCGCATCGCACACAACGATAGGCATCTAGCTTTAATATCTTATTTCTAAACGTAAGCCATGGAGACATTTGATAAATACCTCCCTTGTATTTTTGCATAAACTATTTATCTTCTTCTACCAACATCTCATAAGCATGTTGCAAAAAAGGTAACATATTTGCATAGGTTATAAGGGATTTTGCTTGCTGATAAGTTACCCATTTGCCTGCTAGAATATTTTCTTCTTTACTAGGTATTATTTGACTATTATTCGTTTCAAACAAATACCAATCCACATACTTTGTATGATCGTTATTTTGCTCACTATAAGAAAAAACATGCTTGCCTAACCGACCAATATATTTTAGATCAAACAGACCTGTTTCTTCTCGTATCTCTCTAATAGCTGCTTCCCGGGCACTCTCTCCTACTTCTATATGACCTTTAGGAAGAGTCCATTCTTGGCTATTACCATGTTGTTTGAGAATTGCCAAATACCAATATTGTTTTTGTTCTTTACGAACAATAACTCCTCCTGCTGTATAGTGATAGAGCATAGCGTTCACATAAAGTTGATTACTCAAAATTCCTATTTTTCTACTCTATGATAACCCGGTTTAGTTTTTGATAATTCCGTACCAATGATCAGGTGGATGACTGGGTATCTCTGCCAAAATACCAAATAGTTTGCTCATATCGATAGGTTTAATAATAGCTCCATTGAGTCCAATATCTTGCATTTCTGCATCAGATAGATTACTTTGATTGCCAGTAATAGCAATGACTACTGTTTGAGCCTTATTATTATCAAGTGCTCTGATGTGATGCATAAACTCTACACCATGTAAAACAGGCATTGCTAAGTCAAGCAAAACTGCTTTAAATAGATAGGGGCTTTCTTCTACAATTTTAAGTCCTTCAGCTCCATTATTAGCTTGCAGGATTTTTGTGTTGGTGACCAAGGATATGGTTTTTTTCATGATACTCTGCACTATTCTACTATCTTCTACGATAAGTACTTCTTCACTTAAAGGAAATGCTTTTGAATTCATATTGTATTGATTGTCACTGTTTCTGTAGCCCAACTTAATACAATTAGGACATAACTAATGAGGACGAACCAATTTACATTTTTTTATCGTTATTATGATAACGACGCTACTATTAGAAGCCCGTTTTTTGATATTTGATGAAATATAAGTAATCTTGTGCACTAGATGTGTGGTTATTTGTTTAATAGTCTCATGACTCTATAGCTCAGCTGGTAGAGCACCTGGCTTTTAACCAGGGTGTCCTGGGTTCGAGCCCCAGTGGAGTCACGCAGTTAGAAAATAAGCTCAATGTTCTATGTTTTAAATTCAATTAAGGAGCTTATCGTTCATAAAATTGCTTACTATTTTGGTGTGCTTTTCCAGAAAGTTAATTTTTCAATATGTCACAAACACATTTTAACAAAAGAGTTAAATCTACAACTGTTATCGCAGTAGAACACAACGGTAGTATTGCGATTGGAGCAGATGGTCAGGCTACTTTAGGTAATACTGTTGTTAAAAGTACTGTCAAAAAAATTCGCTCATTAGCTGATGGAAAAATATGGGCTGGGTTTGCAGGGTCTACAGCAGATGCCTTTGCTTTATTGGAAAGACTACAAGCGCAAATCAAAGCAAAAGCAGGGAACCTTTATCGTGCGGCGCTTAGTTTAGCTAAAGAATGGCGCACAGATCGCTATCTACGCAAGTTAGAAAGCATGATGGTTGTGATAGACCAACAGCAAATTTTAATTCTCACAGGAGGAGGAGATGTTATGCAACCAGATAATGGGATTGCTACAGTAGGATCTGGCAGTGCTTATGCACAAGCAGCAGCTCTTTCACTTAAGAAATATGCATCTCACCTTACAGCGATGGAAATTGTTAAGGAGGCTTTGCATATAGCAGCTGATATATGTATTTATACCAATCACAATATAGTTGTAGAAACAATTAACAAAGTGACAAGTTCGAATGGGGAAGGAGACCTAACTAGATAGTAGAATCATTATAATTATCTTTTTTTGATGATAAAAGTTAATTGAGCACAAAAGCTTAAAAATGTATAGGGTTGAGCAAGCTATTTAAGTTTTGACTTGCTTATTTCTTGAAAAAGCCGCTGTTAAACAACACAAAACAATATAACCAAAATCTATGGCTTTGCATAATACATCTAATCAGAAGCTAAGTATACTCCGATTTCTGATTCCCTCTTTCTGTGGCATACTGCTCTTCTTAGTCCCTTGTAGTATAGGTAGCAACTATATGGTTATCATTACCTTTTTATCTCGTTTGATCCTATATCTTGTACATGATTATCTTCCCTATATACTTCTATCCTTTTTTTGGGGAGTTGCATTGCTTACTTTATGGGTTATCTTTGTAAAGCCTGCGTGGACTATCAAAAGTCCATGGATAAGAGAAAATTTTGTAGTAGGACAGTTATCACTACTACTTCGTATCTTAAGTGCTTTGTGGGTTAGTCTAGTATTCTTTCAGGTAGGGCCGCAGGTAATAATAAGGGAAACAACGGGAAGATTTGTGCTGTATAAGCTATTACCTACACTGTTGATTAATATGGTTGTATCTGCATTTTTCTTACCTTTTCTTCTTGATTTCGGACTCTTAGAATTCATAGGTACCCTTATAGAGCCCATCATGCGCCCTCTCTTTCGTTTACCAGGGAGAGCAGCTATCAACTGTTTAGTAGCGTGGATAGGAGATGGTAGTGTAGGAACTTTTATCGCTATGCAGGAATATAAAAAAAAGTACTATAATGACCAAGAAGTGAGTATTATTGTTACTTCTTTTTCTGCAGTTTCGATTACATTTTGCTTAAGCATGCTAGCACAGGTACATCTTGAAAATTACTTTTTAGCTTTCTATGGAACGGTTATACTAAGCAGCTTGCTAGCAGCATTAATTCTACCAAGAATCCCTCCACTATCTTGGAAAAATAGCCAACCAATCACTCCTACTCACGCTACTCCTATAGAAAAAGAAGCAGTAGCAAGCAGGTGGCAACGCGCTATTCTAGAAGCTAAACAAAAAGCAGCCCAACAAAGCTCTTTATCTATCATAAGTCTCTCAAATTTTAAAAAAATGACAGGAATGATTACTAGTCTTTTTCCTAGCATTATGATAATAGGAGGCGCCAGTTTGGTAGTAGCTAACTATACCTCTTTTTTTAGTATTTTGGGGAGACCCTTTATATTTATTTTAGATTTATTGAGAATACCAGAATCTGCTGCTGTAGCTAAAGTAATTTTCGTAGGATTTGCTGACATGTTCATTCCAGCAGTGATGATCGCTCACGTAAGCAATCCTATGACACGTTTTATTGTGGTATGTTTAGCGGTGAGTCAGCTGGTATACTTGTCAGAACTAGGTGCTTTATTAATCGGCAGTCGATCTCCACTGAATTTTTGGGACATTCTTCTTATATTTCTTTTAAGAACTCTTATTACCTTACCTATTATTGTTTTATTTGCTCATTATATATTCTAGGTTGTAGAAACAATAGAGGCACATTATTCTATAATGTAAGAAAATAATCAAAAAAAATATCAATTTTAGGGGAGAAAAACCATCTTGATCAAGATAATCAAAAGAATAATTACTTGATATAATTGCTAGTTACGATCTTATATGCTTGTTCTTTCTTTTCTTTTATTTATCTTTCGAGGCAAAATCTTTTTCTTTTTTATATTGATCCTAATTAGCTTGAAGTAACTTATGCTAGGGAATTAATAACAGAGAATAGAATTAAATGGAATAACACAGATTATGTCAAAAAAAATAAAGATAAACGTAGATAATTCCATATCGTCTAGTAAAGGTTCAACTACTCGAGAAAGGAAAGACCAACAGCCGCAATCTCTCTTGAGTAAATATATTAACTCTACTACAGCTATTGGAATTATTATTTTACTAGGATTAATCATTGGCTTTTTCAAATTTCGAGAAGCTAGGATCAACAGAAACGAACAAGACGCACAAGAAGCCATATGGCGTTCCCAAAAGTATTTTAAGAATAAACAATTTGATAATGCTCTTCAAGGTGATGATCTAACGCCAGGATTTTTGGCTATTGCTAAAAAATGGCCATCAACAAAAGCTGGCCAGCTGGCTTATTATTATATTGCTCTCATTTATATAGATCGCAAGATGTATCAAGAGGCAGTGCAGTATCTAAATAAGATAAGATTCCCCAATCCAGTTATCCAATCTTTCTCAGTATGGGGAATTAAAGGAGATGCCTATAGTGAGATGGGCAACTATCAGGAGGCGCTTGTTTGGTACCAAAAAGCTGCGAATACCTCTCCTAACAGTCAGATTACACCTGTCTACTTAAAAAAGATTGCTGCTATTTGGGAGGATTTAGGAGAACTCGAAAAAGCTAAAAATTGCTATCAGCTTATTAGTCAAGAGTTTCCAGATTCACCAGACTATGAAGATACTCAAAAACATCTAGGATTCTTAACGACAACCGTTGAGCGGCAACCTTCTTAACATACCCTATGCAGCAGATCAGAAGTTATCGAGAACATTTTAAAGACTATTTTGCTATCATATGGCCAGTTATGATCAATCTCTTGAGCTTTGCTTTTATCGCTGCAGCAGATAAAATTATGATAGGGCGCTTAGGAGATGCACAGCGAGCTGGCGCAACTTTGGTCAATCAGCTTTGTTTTATTCCTATTATTTTTAGTGTTGGAATATGTACTGTATTACCTTCGATTGTAGCCGCAGGAGATGTACAAAAAAAGTATAGAAAAGCTACAGATAGTTTTGCTTATTTGTTGACAATTTGTATTCTCATTGCCTTTTTGTTTGGTAGTTTTGTTTGGCTTAATCCTAATATTCTCTATCAGCTTAAACAACCAAGAGAAGCAATAGAAGCTGTCAAGCGGTTTTACTGGGCCGTGACTGCCTCTGTAATACCTAGTCTTTTAGTTCAGCCTATGAGAAAATATATGGAGGGGTTAGGTTACTTTCGTCTCAATATGATGATGAGCTTATTAGGCGGAGCGACTAATGTATTGCTCAACTACTTTTTGATTTATGGCATCGGCATATTCCCTACATTGGGCGTATTGGGGGCTGGTATTGCCACACTTGTTGTACGTCTCATTAACCTAATAGGTTATTCACTGTTTATATTGGTTATGGTAAGCAGAAAAGGAAAAATATTGTCATTAGGGTCTTCTTGGAAAGCAGGATTTCATAAACGATTTCGAAACCTGTTGATATTAAGTCTACCAGGTGGCGGAGAACTAACCTTGAGAGTACTTTATACTGGCTTCTTCCCTCAGATTATGTTAGGTTTTATTGGACTTCAGGTTCAATCAGCTGGAAGCATTCTTTTTGATATTCTAAGGTATGCTGATATGATTTCTTTAGCATCTGCCATTACTAGTACTATTCTTATGGGAAGAGCTTTTGGTAAGGGAGTTAGCGAAGAGCAAGCTCGTGTTGGCATAACGGGCTATATTATCAATGCCGTCTTCTCGATCATTGCTATTATTATTATTTTACTTTTTTTGCCTAATATTTTAGAGCTTAATAAAGCCTCTGCACAAATCAAATCTTTAGTGCTACCTGTTGTAGGCTTTGCTTTTTTGGCTCAGTTTCTAGGTAGTTTGAACACACTAGGAGTCTGTGTTTTACGAGGTAAGCAAGATACAGTAGTCCCTTTTGTGATTAACTTGTTAGGGTTTGGTTTACTAGGCGTACCAATAGGCTATGGATTAGGCTTGTATTTGCAATTAGGTATGAGAGGTATTCTAATAGGCATATGCTGTGGATTTTTATTTACTTCCATAGGTATTTTTTGGAGATTTGCTGATCAGGTAGGCTTATGGAGAAGCCATATTAGTCAGGGTTCAGTACACATTGAGTAAGCATAGTCATCAAACTTTCAATAAGGTTATGTAATCACTAAGGAAATTTATCCTTGTTTAAAAAAAGTAAGATGTACATTTTACCAAATTTTGGTAAAAATTTTACCTGTTCTAAAGAAAAAAGCTATTTCTTCAATCAAAATCAAAGAAAAAAATTAGGTAATGTGTAATTGATTGTGGAAAATGAAAAAATTACTATTGTATCTAACTTTTAAACCACAAGAAATTATCACAAAAAACAAGTAGAAAAAATGATCTAGTAGTCCTAACCAAATCTTTTTTAAAGCCAGGATGATCTTAACTTAGCTAAGTTCTCAATTACTGTAATTGGGGCTCTGATTCTTTTGGAAAGAGAAGGGGTATCTTAAAAAGACAAGAAAGCAAGCAAGACACTTGTAATGGCGGTTACATGAAAGATTTTAGATCACTCATGACCAATAGCCTACAAACTAGCATACCAAAATCCCGGAATAGGAAGTTCAAGCCTATGTTATTAGAACTAATTAATATACAGGAAGACCAGCTTAATCAACTATGCTATTGTATCAAAGAGGATTATTTACACGTGACGTAGCAGGTATCATGGAAGAATTTTTTGGAGAATCCATGAGTAAAGATACTATTAGCAGCTTAGACTCAAGCTTCTATGATTACGAAAAAAGTGGAAAAAACCGTTAGATGCTTATTACAAGGTTATCTATTGTGATGCTCTTTACACTACTTTGAAACGAGCTAATAGTTATAGCAAAGAAGCCGTATACATATTATTTATGTTGTTAAAGATCACAATACAAGAGAGCTACTTCTACTAGAGCCCAGTCCAACAGAGAGCAGTCAGGTATGGGGAGAATCCCTTGATAAGCTTCGAAAAAGAGGTGTGGAACAAGTAGATATTATAGTTTCGGATAGTAAACTCGATTTTTCTGAAGAAGTCAGCAAACTTTATCGATCGAAAAATATTCAGCAATGTATAGGCCACTTACAACGTAATTTACTCAATAAAGTAAGGCCTAAAGACAAAAGTGCTTTTTCTTCTGATTTGAAAGAAGCATTCAATAATTTTAGTGCCGAAAGTAGTAAACAAAAAGCTCGTGCTAAGATAAAAAGTTTTGTAGATAACTGGAAAGAAGCGTATGAACGTACGTACAATAACCCAATTTCTTGATGAGGACTATATTGATGATTATTTGACGTATATAGATTATTCTGTTGAAGTCAGACGTATGATGTATACAACCAACTCGATTGAGAATTTGAATAGGCAAATTCGGAAGATCACTAAAACCAAAGTTAGCTTTGAGCAAGAAGAAAATTTACTTGATTTGATTTTTATAATTATTAAAGATTTCAAAGCCAATAATTGGCAGAAATATGCAGCAACCAACTTACAATACTTTGCCAAAAAACACAATTAATTATACGTTACCGTAATAAAAAAGCTTATCATCAAGGTAGTCAAGCTCAAAATTCCTTGTGAATCCTGAAACACCATTAGATTATACTCCTTTGACTGCCCTTTTGTAATCTACTCATGCCAAACCAAAAAGATGAGCTACAGCTAGTCAACAGACCTAAGAATGCCAATGTCTATGAGATAGGCAATTAGCACCCTCCAGTTAAATTTTAAAACAATATGATTGGTATCAGAGTCATCTAGGATGTACGGAGCATACTGCTCTTCTTCCGGATTATATCCAGCATCTTGTAAGCGCTTGATACAGTACGCTCTATATTCATCAATATTCAATTGAATATTACCTATCCTCTTACTTTCTTGCATATATTGACCTATAGTTTTAATCAATTTTTTGGCATTAAAGTGTTTTAAAAACTCTCTTTTAACTCGTCTTTTATTGATTTCTAGTATTGTCAATTCTACTTCTTGAGTGATGTTTCTCCCTTGTAGTTTAAACGTATCGGCTAAGTGAAAAGCAGCTCGATTACTGTTATGCACTTCTCCACCATATAAAACTGCACAAGTTCTTGTGAAAGCTTCTTCTCGCAATTTTTCTACTGCTTGATAAACCATCCCATGTAAAGATACTGGTGATCTTTGTACTTCACTTCCTACAAGTTGGAAAATAGCGTTAATACTCTGTAATGTGTTAGCAAAACAACCAGATCCAATAATAATTCTAACAAAAAGATCACACGCCAAGCTGATTCTATCTAGCTTCTCTTGTATATTTTTCTGATCATTGGCTCTTGTTGCGAATCGTATGTTAGTTTCTAAAGTATTGAGATAATCTTGTAAATTTTTTATCATCATTAGAAAAGTAGCTTTTATTTGCAATTTTGAGTATTGAGGTCCCAAGATTGGATTCATCATAGCATCTATTTTGAGTTGTATTAGATCCGAATTATTAGTACAGCTCATTAATCTGTCTATGCTATAGTCAGTATGATAATCTCCAGCAAATACAAGTCTTGTCTCTGATACAATAACTCGCTTATCTTTGATTCTATCAAAGTTTTCCGCTATTTCTTTAAATTTTTTTAAAGCATTATAGAGGTCTTTTTCTAGAGTAAATGTATACGCATCATTGATACGCATGTGCTCTATAAAACTATCTGCCATGTCTAAAATTGACCCATTCAGCTGTGTTTGGCAAGCATTAGCTGTTAGCATGACAGATCCTGTTTGGGGCAAGTCAAACTTTACCTCTTTAGCTTGTATGATATCTTGCCACCACTTTGCTTCTACCTGTGGGTTACCCATTTTTGATTTAAAATCTTCTAACTCTTCTGGTGTTATATGAGGAGACCGCTTTATACGGTTGTATTTCGTCTTTTCCTTTAAGAAACTTACATCTTGGCTATACCATAAATCACTTGCTATAGTAGGAGTTGCTTCTCTATTATTTTTTGTGATAAAGAAGATGCAGAATACCCCTACACCACAGATCATACCTGCTAGAATAGACTTTTGCTGCTTGCGTGACAGCTGCTGCTTACCTTTTTTTAATCGCTTATAAGACTTATTATACCCCTGGTTGTAGGTATGCTTATTAGCAGGCAAAGCACTCAAGCTTCCTGCAATTAAGATAAGAAAGTATAGATTTATTTTTTTCATAAGATGAAATTAAGTTGTGATATTATTCAGTTTTAGACATTAACACCCCGATTTCTTTCAAATAGGCAACAAGAACACGCGTATTAAGTGAAATATAGTATCTCCCGCCTTCTCCTTCATGAAGGAGATAGGGCATATACTGCTCTTGCGCTGTATCATAGCCAGATGCTTGTAGACGTCCTAGCATATAGCTTCTATACTCTTCTAAATTCAGCTGAATAGATCCGCTCTTTTTTTTATTTACCAGATACTCCCCTACGCTTTTGATGATCTCTATAGCATTAAAATGTTTGATAAAAGTACTCTTGATAATAGCTTCAGGAGAAGAGGCAGTAGATGTCCTTTTTCTCAGTACTATCCTTTTCCCATAGTCACTAGCATCGCCATCCAATTGGGTCACATTTCCATTCTTCAGACAGATGATTGTTGCAAGTTTTTGCATGATATAATTTTTTATATGTACTTGTTGTAGACTGGGGTCTGTAGGAATGAGCTCACTACATGTTGCTTCATAGGCTTTTTCTCGCAATTCCTCAACCAATGCGATAACCTGAGCATGCAGCGAAGTTGGAAATGTGACTGACCTGTTACCTAGTAGGGAATTCATAGCACCTATTGACTGCATAGTTCTAGCAAAGCAGTGATTTTCCTTGACTAGACCAGCAATTACATCACAACATAGCATAATTTTATCTAGTTCTTGCTGAACTTTTTCCTGTTCTTGCAAGGTATGCTTCCTATTTTCTACTTGGGTTTTCTCTCCTTCGGTCGGTGCAGTGCTATACAAAAGTTTAGCATCTTCTGCTGTCAAAAAAATCATATTCTTAACCTTACTTTTTAGCTCATCCAGTTTCATTTCTAATTGAAATATCATATTGGAAAAAATCATTGCTATTTGCGGCACTTGATACTCTTTCGGAAACATGTTGTGTACAAGATCTTCTATTTTTTTTATTAATTTTTTAGTTACTACTCTTTTACCATACTTACTATTCACCAGTTTTTTTTTCACATCTTTTAGTGTGTAAGAACCGTAATCTGCAATGAGATGCCTAATCGTAGGATCTTTGCTTTGATTAAATCCTCCAATATTTTTTTTACTATCAAAGTCATCAGCTATCTCCTCAAATTTCTCTAGTGCACTCCATAATCTAAACTCTAATTGAAAATTAGATCTTTCTGCTTCTGAGGTCTGTGCGAGCAGTCCGTCAGCTACTGTGGTGATAGATGGTGTTATACGAGACTGACAACTCTGTTGGGTAGCAGCTATTCGTTTGGATTCATCAAGTTTAATAATTAACCCTTTCTTGCTGATAATCTTTTGTAACCATTTTATTTCCGAATCTTTATTTCCCAATTTTAGTTTGATGAGTGTATCTAGCTCTTGCTTACTAATGCTAGGTGACTGATAAGGAGTCATATCTTGATAGTTCGTTGTATCTTGTACCGTAGCAGTGATTGATGGTTCATTATACCATTTAATTTTAGTTTCAATCTCTTGATCTATTTTCACATAAATACCACCTTTTTTCTTGTTTTTATTCCTATTGCGGTTGTTGGTACGTCGCTTTTTGGGTGCAGGATTGGGGGCCCTATCTTCTCTGCTGCTAGCTGGTTGAGTGGAATCAATATGGCGATTTTTTGTGTCTTGATTGATGATCAGAGAAATAATAACCATCCCTATACCTAACACTCCTAAAACCAACAATACTTTGATATTATTTTTTTTAGATTGTTGCTTCTTCAATATCTGGTCTTTACTTAAAGAGAGCTTAGTCAGTTTTCTTGAATACCCAAAACCTTTTTTTTCAATGCCAGTAGATGTGGCATGATAAATGTAAGTATGGCTTAGACAAGCCAATAGACAGATTTTAATCCATTTTTTGATGATCATTGGTGTAGATTAGTTTCTTTGCAAAGAATGTATGCTCACAAAATTACAAAATAATTTTTTATTGACTTATTTGTTACGCTTATTCATTCGTTAGTGACTCTACAACGATAAAGTTGCTCTATTCAAGCTTTTTATCTATTTTTGGGGAGTTTATATGTAAAAAAGTCATTATTTATTAACCTTTAATATGCACTTTTTACTTCTTCTTTTTTTAGTTTTTTGTATTTCTAGTGCTAACACAAACCAACAGAATGGGATCTATGTACCTACTCGGTATCTCAGTCAAAATGGAGAAATCAATATACAACAAGAAAAATCGAAAGATTCAATACAAAAATCATACCAAGAGCAGCTAAGGTATCACTTAGATAGAGATGAGCAATATCAACAGAAGCTGAATGATACTCGAGAAAAATCGAATAATACAATTACTAGATCTAACAAAGTTAAGCTCATCAAAAAGAAGGCCTTCTTGAACCCTTTTCATAATTTTGATAGTTTAATAGGTTTCTTACTTGATGTGATACTACTTCTGATACTTCTTTTGGCCACTTGGTATGGATTTCGAAATGGTATACTTGTTCATCTGGTTATATCTTTTTTAGGAACATCACCAGCCTATTTTTTTCGCCATATAATACAAGGAGGATTGGCCACTATGCTCCAAAAGAAGATACCTATGCTAGCAGGTATAGCCAATCTAGCCGCCTTGGCTATTTTAGTACTATTCTATTTTTTTTTCCTACGAGCTATTTATAGACTATTGTGCTATATTTTTCGTGAGACAGCTTTAGTACATATAGACAATGTACTGGGAGCTATCTTTTGGCTTTCGCTAGCTGCTATTATTTTAAGCGTTCTCATCATATTACTAGAAAACTGGGCTATTACTTTACCTAAAAAATACACTGATTACTCTTTTATTTATCATCAAGTGCTCTCAGCAAAACCACAAGTTATGCGTTTACTCAAAAAAGCATGGGTTTTAATACAACTAATATTGCGTGGTTAAGCAATATGATAAGTTTTGTCTATTTTGGATTTTCTTTTTACCTTATTTGGAAAGGATCTGTATACCTGTATTATTTTTAGTAATGAATCAATCTTTTTTCTTTATCATCACCCTTTTGTCACTTGTTTATTCTTCTGTAGTGGCGAAGCTTGACTCAACTGAAAATTCAGTAAAAAATCATCAAAAAGAAGTTAAGAAAAACCGAAAAAAAGTTGTATTAATAACAGGAGCTTCCTCTGGTATAGGGAAAAGTACTGCTATTGCACTGCACAATCGAGGATATGTAGTATACGCTGCTGCAAGGAGAATAGCAAAAATGGAAGATTTACGAAAAAAGGGCATCCATATTATCAAGCTTGATATAACAGATGAAAAACTGATTTGCTCTTGTATTGCTGAAGTCATTCGTGAGCAGGGGGGTATTGATATACTGATCAATAATGCAGGCTTAGGCATTTATGGTAGTGTAGAAGAAACTTCGCTAGATGATGCAAGATACCAATTTGAAGTCAATCTCTTTGGCCTTGCACGTCTTACGCAGCTAATCCTTCCTTATATGAGAAAACAGGGATCGGGTATAATCATCAATGTTTCTTCTATAGTAGGCAAAATCTACCTACCACTAGGTAGCTGGTATGTCGCTAGTAAACATGCCTTGGAAGGGTGGTCAGATTGCCTAAGAACAGAATTAGAACCGTTTGGCATTCGAGTGATTATTATAGAGCCAGGTATCACCAAAACGGAGTTTGGTGAGGTTATGTATGCGCCCATGATGGAACGTTCGGGTGCTGGTCCTTACAAAGGGTTTCTCACAAACATAAGTAAGGAAAAAAGACAAAAAGATAGCAAAAAAAAGCACTTGATTGGATCTGATCCTTCTGTAATTGCTCAGACTATTATAAAAGCTATTCAAGCTAGAAAACCCGCTACTAGATATCCCACAGGCAAGTATGCCAAGCTGTTCCTATGGATTAGAAGATGGGTCAGTGATAGACTGTATGACTGGTTGATTGCTTATCAGTTCAAATCAGCTTGATTGTTGCTCATTTAACGATATATTATATAGATAAGTAGATCAAGATTATCACTGCTTAGTTATCTGCTCTACTGTATATAGTATCTCATGATATAATTGTAACTACCAAGAATACGCTAGATCATCAAAATAAGCGCTACCATGGGTGACCTGTCTAGATTCCTATACCTCAATTTTTCTTCTTGATTGCTTGACTTCTCTCTCTTTTCTCTACTTTTGTTAGCTCTAAACTGTTTAGTGCTAAAAACTTATCATTATTTTAATAAGCAACGTGCCATTTTAGTATATCGATCATGAAAAGTGCTATTATTCGAGAAGAATTTATCAAGTTCTATGAAAAGAGAGGTCATCAAGCGGTCAAGTCAGTGCCGATTGTCAATTATGATGATCCTACGCTTATGTTTGTGAATGCAGGTATGAATCCCTTCAAGGGCATCTTGCTAGGCAATCAAGAAGCATATCATCGTCGTGTCGTCAACAGTCAGCCATGTTTGCGTGTTTCTGGCAAACATAATGACCTAGAAGATGTTGGCTTAGACACCTATCATCATACTCTTTTTGAGATGTTGGGAATCTGGTCTTTTGGTGACTATTTTAAAGAAAAGGCAATTACATGGGCGTGGGAGCTCTTGACTGAATTGTATGCGCTACCTCATAATAGAATCTATGCTACTGTTTTTGAGGGCTCTCCCGAAGAAGGAGTTCCTAAGGATGATGATTCCTATCAAATATGGCGACGTTATCTTCCTGAAGATCATATCCTTATAGCCAAGAAACAAGATAACTTCTGGGAAATGGGCAGTCAAGGGCCTTGTGGACCTTCTACAGAAGTTCATGTGGATCTGCGTAATCATGCAGAACGAAAGGCATCTCCTGGAGCTAATTGGGTCAACAAAAACCATCCTGAAGTTGTTGAAGTAGGTAACTGGGTTTTTGTTCAATACAATCGCCTAGCCAATCAGCACTTAAACCCCTTACCTGAACAGCATGTAGACACAGGTATAGGGTTCGAACGTCTTTGCATGGCATTGCAAGGTACAACAAGCACCTATGACACAGACCTTTTTACACCTCTATTTCAATGGATAGAAAAGGAAAGTGGTTTCTGTTATGGGAAAAATAAAGAACGTGATATTGCTATGCGCGTTATCGTAGATCATATTCGTGCACTTCATTTCAGCATTGCAGAAGGAGCTATGCCTAGCAGTCAAAAAACTGGGTATGTTGTTCGTCGTATGTTACGTCGTGCTATGCGTTATGCCTATAGTTTTCTCAACCTCCGTGATCCTTTTCTTCACGAAATGATACCAGTTTTGGCTCATCATATGGGCAACTATTACAACCTACTGCGAGAGCAAGCATCACTGGTACAAAAGAGTATCCATCAAGAAGAGTTACATTTTTTGCGCACACTATCAAAAGGGATTAAACATTTTACACATCTCACTGCACAATTAGAAAAACAAGCACCTATGCTGCCTGGCGCTGCGGTTTTTGAACTTTATGATACCTACGGTTTTCCACATGATCTTACTGCTTTGCTAGCAAGAGAGCAAGGATATACAATAGACGAGGATGGTTTTAAAAAAGCAATGAAACAGCAACAAATCAGGTCAAAGCAAGCGGCCCAGCAAGATTTAGGAGACTGGCAAGTAATTACTACAGAAGGAGGCAACAATTTTGTAGGGTATGATCAGCTTACCGTTACTACAAAAATAGTCCGATATCGGACTACACAAGAACAAGGGAGGCAGTATTATCAGATTGTTTTGGGCACTACGCCCTTTTATCCAGCAGGAGGAGGTCAGGTAGGAGACCAAGGAATACTCAAGTGGGGAGAGCAATCGATCCAAGTCATCAATACTCATCGAGAAAATGAGCTGATCATTCATACTACACAAGCACTTCCTAAGCATACTGATCGATCTTGTAAAGCGATAGTAGATGAGCACAGAAGAAAAAATACGGCAAGCAATCACTCAGCCACTCACTTGCTGCAAGCAGCACTGAAACAAATAGTAGGCAATTATGTACAGCAGCGGGGCTCTTTAGTAACAGCAGAGCGACTACGCTTTGACTTTAATCATCATGATCCTATAAGCCCTACCACACTTATAGCCGTAGAGCGGGAAATCAACAGAAAGATTAGGGATAATATTTCTGTGAAAGAGATAAGAGATATCCCTTTTGATGAAGCTAAAAAGATGGGTGCAACAGCTCTTTTTAATGAAAAGTATGGTGCTACTGTACGTGTTATTCGTTTTGGAGATGATTATTCTATTGAGCTCTGTGGAGGAACACATATCCGCGCTACAGGGGCGATAGGTTACTGTAAGATTGTGAGTGAAAAGGGCATAGCAGCTGGTATACGTAGGATAGAAGCCATTACTGGTGAGGCAGTCGACAAATGGATTCATCACCAAGAAGAGCAAATGAATGGGATAGCGGTCCTATGTCCAGGGCCTAGTACATTGGCAACTGTGTCTAAGCTGATTGCTGATAAAAGGCGAATAGAAAAAGAAGTACAAAAACTCAAAAAAAATCTTTTAACTGGCGAAATTCAGCTGTTAGAAAATCAATTGATGCAAGACCCTATCCAGCCCACAGCTGTTGCCTCTGTCCATATACCAGACAAAAATGCACTTAAGCAAATTACTTTTACCTTAAAAAATCGTTACCCCACTATGCGCCTTATCCTAGCTGCACAAGTAGATCAAGAAGCTGTTCTTTCTATTTTTATCAGTGATGGAATTGAAAAGAGAGGAGCATCAACACTTTTAGCGGCTTTGGCACCCTATATAGCAGCCAAAGGAGGAGGAAGCGCTACCTTTGCTTTTGCTTCGGGGAAGTCTTACCAAGGAATTGCTGCAATGCTTAAAGCAGCAAAAAAAATACTCGATGGATATAAGAAAAATTAATTCATTTCAGTAAAAAAATTAGAAAAAATAATCTTTTGTAAAGAAAAGCGCTTTTCTTTTTATGAAGCTGCTATGCATTTCGCTTCCCAAACTTGATCAGCCTAACAGAAAATGGATCACTTTTTTCATCTTAATGGCTTTTATTACTGGAATGAATACTTTGAGTGAAAAGTGATATAATCATAAGTACAAATTTTGACAACCTTAAGTCACGAGTTCTTTTAATTGAAAAACTTTAATAAGTTAAAGTAAAATGCATTAATTTCTTTAATCCATCATCAATAATACCTGAAAAAATTTAGTAGCATAGCACTCTTTTTTGCTTGGACTTCATTGCTTCAGTTCTCTATTGTTAGTATGCAAAAAGTAAAAAATAGGGATAAGCTGCTGCCTCAGTCAGCAGCAATTCATATACCAGCTGATAACAACTCTTTATATAGTGCTGTCATCATAGGTCATTTTGCTCTACTTGACAGTTAAAATATCCAATTTATCTCTTCTATTTCCCGTTTATCGATTTATTTTACTTATTATGATTAATATGAGCAAAAGGAAGATCATAATAGCCAAGATAGCAAACAAGGAGAGTTTCTTAACGAGATAGTTAATGATATAAAGAATGAGGAAAAAACAGAAAAATACTTCCGTAATATCCTATTCATAGCTAAGATAAACTACACAAACTACTCGCACAATTATAGTATAAGCAGTTTCTAAATAGTTACAAGAGAAAAGTAAAAATTAGTATAGATGGAAAGAACAGTACACAAAAACTCATGCATTCAATTACCAACTAGCTAGGCATAATTTTGAGTATATACCGAATATAATTACCTCTCCTCAGGTCATGGTTCCTGAAATACCTAATCAGTGTTACAGAGATCAGACTCAAAAAAAGACCAAGATCAAGTAGTTGGTATTTCTTCCAAGAGGGTCTATTATAAACTCTTACTTAAGCCGTTGGAGATTCCTAATGATAGATATAAAGAACTACTAAAGTTACCCGCAAATCTTTTTAAGTTACATTGCTAGCTTTTCCCCCACGCGCTGCTGCTTAGTATGTTACTCGTCATGTTACTTTGAAGACAGGTGATCAACTAATTGATCATATCAAAAATCAGCAGTTTGGTCAAGCACTAACAGCTGGTGGCTTTATGCATACCATATAAAAAGAAAGCTTCTAAGCTATTTTAAAAATGGCGTTTCCTACTGGGAAAAAGGAAATATTAATCTACTGCAATGATCTTAAAAAGCAGCTTGTCTTGATACCTACAACCAATATGGACACTGCTATATCTTCCCTTGATATGAAAGGTATAGTTCATATGAAAGAGTGGATCAATGGACAGTAACAAGATCTGATCGCCTTTACCAGTGTGCTTATGAATGTTCAAAAATAAAACTATGCGTTAGCTACAGCAGGCTACTCGTTTGATGACTGCTTGGCCCAGTTGTTAGCTTTTGTGATGAAAGATTATCCTATTCACCCCAAAGCAGTCAGCTTTGATAGTTCTGGAACAACACCTTTACTCGAAAAGATGGTGAGTAACTCCAGTGAATATTCTGCACGTTACGATATTGAGCAATCACTGGATATTACTAACTACCGCGGTGCCCAATCTTCGTAATACTATCAATCAGTACATAGGGATAGCCTATCAGGTTATAACCCCTAATTCCAATCACAAGAAAAAGATAAGATTGCTTCGGAAGGCTGCTATTTTGCACTTTATTGATACTTTTAACTTCAATACAGGAGATCTCTATTAGTCTTTACATGTTCGAGGTTGGGCCCATCTCTCATTGGAAAATTTTCAATGTATAGACCCATATTGTGATGGTTGGGTTCAAATTTAAAATATGCTGAATTTTCCTTTCAAAAACGAACTATTTCTTCATAGGTCGTTTTGCCCTTCAGAGCTTTCAATTTTTTAGCAAAGCTATAGGTCTCCAAAAACAGACGAAAATGTTTTTTGATCTGTTCATGGGTTAAATAAAGATATTTCTTCACTGTTGCTTCTTTAATGGTTTTATTCATACGTTCAACCTGCCGGTTGGTCCATGGGTGCTGACTTGAATAAGTCTATGTTCGATATGATGCTTGCGACAGATTATATCAAATAGATGATTAACAGCATACTTAACTGCTTTTGAATACGTGAATTGAATACCGTTATCGGTTAAGATGATGTTGATTTATAAGGTATCTTTTCAATAAGTTGCCGAAGCAATGCTTTGCTTGTTGCTGTTGTTTGATATTTGTAAACCTTTGAAAATACAAATTTACTTGTTCGATCAATAGCGAAAAAAAGATAAAGCTCTACCCTCTTGTCTACCTACGACTGTGATATCAAGTATGTATATATTCCTACATATATTTTTTGAATGACTTTTTTTGTAAACCTTTTTTCTCTCCTTTTGAGGAGTTTTATTAATGTCATGTCTTTTTAGACATCTATATAATGATGAACGAGTTAGACGAGGTATTGTTTCTTGTAAAGGGTATAAACAATCGTCGTGTAGTAAAAGCGTCTTTTTCCTAAAAGCTACAATCATAGCTTCCTCTACCATGGTTGATACAGTAGAATACGGATTTTTCATTTTAACACGGCTTTTCTATTGATTTCTAACTTTTTTTCTACTTTCTCAGCACTTTCTTTACTATGTTGTATTTTTCTCAGGGTTCCTTCTGTTGTTTGGGCGCAGCCATATAATAATTGGACAATAATTCTTTCTTTGATTACAAATAAATAAAAAAATTAGACAGCCCATTACACTTTGAATCTATACAACTAGCTTTCCTCAAAGTCTGTTTTATACTGATTTTACGGCTTTTAACCTCGGACGTTATGATTTATCAGCTCATAAACTAGAAGGAGACAGTTTTACTGATGCTAATATTGCACAGCTTACTTTATCTAGGAAGTTGTATTATGTAAACTTTAGCGGAGTAACCCTTCAAGGGAGAAACCTATTAAATCAAAAATTTAAAGAAGTCAATTTTACGGATGCTAACCTTGAGAATACCCCCCCCCAAAAATATTAAGAAGTGCTATTTACAGGTGTTAACCTCTTGGGACGTGATCTAAGTAATGACGATGTCCGCCGTTCTAATTTTTGTTTGGCAAAATTCACTAAAAATACGCTACTACCTACAAAACTTGGTGGAATAGACTTTGGTGGGTGTGACATATCAGTGATCAATCTGAGTTGGTTTACTGGATGGAAAGGAGCTGAGGTGACAGATACCAATCTCAGTTACAAACAAGGTTTGAGTGACTTTTTCTGTAAAAAAATAGGATCAATATTTCTTTGGTAGACTGTTCACTAATTTTACTTTTTTGAAATATTTGATACATATGTAAGTTAAATTGATCACTACGATTGATAAAATTTCTTTATTTGTGCATCTTTATTTTAAACAACAAAAATGGAAAAAGCATCAAGGCCAGTCATAATAGAAAAAGTAATATTAATTATTTCACAACAGCTAGGAGTGGACAAACAAATAATTAACATAGAGTCAAACTTAATAGAGGATTTAGGAGCAGATGATGAAGATTTAGAGGAGATTATTATACAAGTTGAATCAGAGTTTGACATCTCTTTAAGTGGGCAAGAGCAAAATATGGCGACTGTAGGAGAAATTATCAATCATATTCTTCTTGAACAATAATTTGTGAAAAAATATGCGCAGCAAGAAAAAATAATATTCTTTCAAATATCCTTTGTCCTATTAGAATAGGTAGGGTCAGTCAAGAGCATGCGAAACTATGGCAATCATTGAAAAATAGCTGTATAGCGAATCTATTAAGATTTTTCTAGATAAAAATAGTTGCTCAAAATTGTAAAAAATTCTGAAAATAATAAGAAGTATCAAAAAGTCGAGAACTTTACCTCTTTTTTTTGTGGACAGAGTAAAACGATTTTCTAAAATTCATATAAAATGTTTTTCAACGAAAACGTCTCTACTTCTGACTGACCTAGATAATCAAAAAACTGATTGGATGTGGTTAATGATTTTAGGGAGTACGCTGACGAACTACCTCATATGATATAATACCAGTAGCCACGGCAACATTGAGAGAGTTGACTTTCCTATTCATAGGAATCGTGATGTGATGATTACTCATTACAAGATAATGAGCAGCTATGCCTTCTGCTTCCCCACCTAGCAAAAGAGCAGTAGGAAGTTCAAAATTAGCACTGTAGTACTTCCTTTGAGCTTTCTCTGTACAGGCGACTACTTGTATTCCACTTTCTTTTAAGAATGTAATCGCTTGTCCCAAGTCTTTTACACGACATATTGGCATACTGCTTAGTGTACCTGCAGATGTTTTCATTGTGGTTCCATCAATAGGTGGTATCTCTTTCAGAGGTAGCACCACTGCATGCACTTGAGCAGCTAGAGCAGTTCGTACGATTGCGCCCAAGTTGCGTGTATCCTCTATTCTACTTAATACGATAATAAAAGGGATTTCTCCTCTTTCGTATGTTGCTTCTATTACATGAGATAAGGAACTGAAAACAATAGGAGAGACCAGGGCAATAACACCTTGATGTTTTTCAGATATGAGTCGATTCAGCTTAACCATAGGAACATGACTGATGGGGATGGCTTTTTGTTGAGATAGTTGGCTTATTTTCTTATGTAGTGAATGTGAGCTAGGATGCTTGATCCATATTTTACTAATACTTTTTCCTCTTTCTATTGCTTCTAAAACAGCATGTATACCAAATATAAGATCTTTTTTTTTCATAACTGTGAACTCACAATAACTTAATCTAAGCTACAAACTTACTGAAAAAGTATTGATTATTATTCTGAAATGATGTGCTCATTTTAGGAAAGCGAAAATTTTTTTTATTTTTGTAGCAAAATAGTATTCTTATCATGTTACTCTATCAAGTGTTTGTTAAAAAAAATTTTAGTCTACTCTTAGCGCTTGTATATCTATCTTTTTACCTGAGAAGTAGTGATGCAAGATACAATTTTTATCAAGATAGGAATATTCACCGACCTGTTAATTTCTATCGTGAATTTTCTGATAAAAAACAAAGAAAAAACATGAAGATCCGTAAACAACGACAAGCCATTAATACTATTTTGCTAGTCTCTATCACTACTTTTATAGTCAGTACTATTATAGTAATCATTGAAATATTAAACAAAAATAATCACCAGCTGATACAAAACTTAAATATACTTTCTAATAAGGATAATACTGCTTCTCTACCTGTACCTAAGCCTTTACCGGAGCAAAAACTAGAAATTAATAATATCGAAGTAGATGGTAAAATTGTGAATCTAGAAGAATATATTCAAGTCAAATTAAATACCCATGTCACCAAGGAGGATAGTAGTTTACTACATATACACATTAACAAAAAGTACTTATTAGCTCAGCTCCGATTACGTTCTTTTTTTAGGAAAAATGGCAAAATAGCTAGAAGAACGGTAAATAATTTAGAATTCTTGATATCCATAGACAAGAGCTCTAATATACGTGTGAGATTTGCGAGTCTTCAAATAAATTTTAAAGGAATATTGGAAAAAACAAGCCCTGAATCAGAAAACTTTATTTTTAAACTGAGAGTCTTCAGAGCCGCCCAGCAAGAATCTATTATTAAAGATGCTAGTCAAAATAATAAACTAGTCATTAATCTTACTGTAAGACAGTATACAAGCTCAGCTAGAGGCGTAAACGTTAGAGCCATAAACAATAAAACATTTTTAATCAAATTCAATGATTCAAACAACTTAATTGCTAATCATATTCAAAAAGTAGAAGATGAAAAGAAGCAAGAAATGCAGAATAAGACAACAAGTTGTATTCACTGTAACGAAGAATATGATGATCAAGCTACTAAGTGCCCCAATTGTTGGGCACCTAACACGAATGTAAGTTGTACCATTTGCTTGGACAATATATATGGTAAGTTCGAAGATAAGCCAGAGTATCAAGCATGTCGTTTTCCTGGCAATAATCCTGATTGTAGTCATCTTTTCTGTAGAGATTGTATCATTAAAAAAAACTCAGAAGGAAACCTCAAATTCATTGATGGCATTGGCTGTAAATGTCCAGTATGTCGATCAGGTTTATTACATAACTATCAAGGTCAATCAAAAGAAACAAATAAGCTGATTGAAGATCTTATGATTAAAAAAATTTCCTGATATTCTTTTTCTTCTCTTGGAAGAAAATATTCCTAATCGTCTATTATTGTTTTTTTTGTTTGTAAAGATCTACTTTCTAGGTGCTAACGTATAATTGATTGTGGAAAATGAAAAAAATTACTATTGTATCTAACTTTTAAGCTACAAGAAACTATGACAAAAAAATAAGTAGCAAAATGATCTATGTAGTACTAGCCAATCTCTTTCAAAGCTAGAATAATTTTAGCCTAGATAAGCTATCAATTACTGTCATTGAGTCCCTAATGCTTTTGGAAAGAGAAGAAGAGTATCTAAAAGGGCAAGAAGGCAGGCAAGATATTGGTAATGGTAGTTACATGAGAGACTTTAGATCACTCAGCATCAATAGCCTACAAATTAGCATACTAAGATCGTGGAATGGTAAGTCCAAGCCTATGTTATTAGAACTAATCAATACACAGGAAGATCAGCTTAATCAACTATGCGTTCTATTGTATCAAAGAGGATTATCTACACGTGACGTAGCAGGTATCATGGAAGCATTTTTTGGAGAATCCATTAGTAAAGATACTATTAGCAACTTAGCCTCAAGCTTTCATGATATACGAAAAAAGTGAAAAAAAAGACCGTTAGATGCTTATTACAAGGTTATCTATCGTGATGCTCTTTCTACTAACTTGAAACGAGCTAATAGTTATAGCAAAGAAGCCGTATATATTATTTGTGGTGTTAAAGATGACAATACAAGAGAGCTATTTCTGCAGCTTCTAGGGCTTGTTCAAGGAAGTCTTTTATTATGGGGATCAAAAACTCTGTTTTTACCAAATAAGGGTATGCCTTGTCTGAATTGCTCCAAGGTTTTTGCTTTTATTGCTTCTAATCTGTGCTTATTCATAATGCCTAAGGTTAAATTTTCCTTAGACAAAGTTTAGATTATACTTCGAATTAGAATAGGTAAAATTATTTTCTTTATTTTTTCTCATTTTCTGGTATTTTTATAGTTTTGATCAACTATTTTTATCTAAAAAAATGTTAATAGAATCGCCTATAGAGCTATTTTTTCATGATTCTTACAGTTTTGTATTCTTCCAACTGATCTTTCAATACTTGAATAGGCAATACCAGTTGTTTCTCCATAGCGATCTAGGTAAATGATATCAATCAATGCTTTTGGGAAAGTGCCTCCTAAGATTTTGACGAACACATGACACTTGCTGCTCTAGTCTACTGAGTCCCATTTTTTACTAGTATTTTTAATGAAAGAATCTAAGAGACCATGAATAAAAATGTGGCTCTTAGATGTACTATAGGTTTTTGCTATTTCTAAGTATTCATTAATAGATATACTAGGATCAATTTCTTGAAGGTAGAGAATTTCTGTTAGGGCTAGCTGTACTAATACTTGATCTAAAAGTGTAATTCGATTGAGATCCCAGTTATGAGTATTTTGCTTAATCCAATGTGTATATCGATCACATTCTTGTTTTGTTTTTTGTATGAGTGTGACAAAAAACAAATTTTCTTCTAAGCTGGCAGGAAAAGAGAGTAGATGAGACCCTTCGTCCCTATTTTTAAGCCATTTTTTTAAGAAGGAAGAAAAAAAAGACTTAGCAATAAGTTTATTCTCACTCCAGTTACGGTCCCTAGTAGCCATTTCTCGTTGTATACTATCTTCTTTAAAAAAGATCTTTTTAACCAATGTTTCTATTAAATCTTTACTTTCTTCGCTTGCTGACGGTAGCTTCGTTTTGCAAAATTTTTTTTTCGGTTTAATAGACTGATAATAAATAAGCTGAGCAGTTTCGTACTCCCAATAGCGGCCATACTTTTTCAAGAATTCCTGATAAAACGCAGTTGTTGTTATCAGCTTAATGTCTTGGTTGTCAAGTATTCTACTTTTTAGCCTATTTCTTACTTCTTGATCATCGATTATAGCAACTTGTTGCCATTGTATTAGTAAGTCTAAAATAGCATATATATTTTTTTGTATTTGATGCACTTCCTTTTCAAACAAGCCTTCAGCACTTTTTTCTTTGTCTTCTAGAGCTTGAGAAGCTACATTTTTATGTAGATAATAGGCATACAAGTGTTGCATGGCTTTGATTCTGACTACTCTTCTGCTGAAAATTGAATTCATAAATAGATAATGTGATTAAAAAGAAGATCAATGTAATACAAATATTAGTAAACTATTTCCAATGCTTTTCATGTAGTTAAAAAAGGAAGACTGCTTTATTTAGGTTAGCTAGAAATAGCTTGTTTACTTTTAGGAAGCTGTATCGTGGGTGACAGACGGGATTCGAACCCGCGACCCCTGGTACCACAAACCAGTGCTCTAACCAACTGAGCTACAATCACCATTATTGTATAATAATAATTACGGACACAAAGATAGCTGTTTTTTCAAAATTTACAATAGAATTGATAAGAGGATGATTTTTGATGAGTCAAAGGATTACTTATTCTTTTCGTTTAAAAATACTTGCTAGTTTTTTTACTTACGGAATGCTAGTTTTTTGTAAATTAATTTTGCATTAGGCTATAGTCAACAATTACTTTTTTATCAATGGCTTTATTTAATCAAGTTAGAGTCGTAACAACTAAGTACTGGTAGTAATTGAATACTCTATGAGGTATTCATATTTTTAATATCGACTCATAAAATCAAGTGCTATACTCATTACTTAGTGAAAGTAGTTACTTTTGTAGTTAGATAATAGTTGTAAAATGAGTACAAGAGAAACTAATTACATAGCTACTATAGGGCTAGAAATACATATGCAGCTGAAGACACAAAGAAAAATGTTTTCACCTGAAGCTGTTACTTATGGAGAACCACCTAATAGCTATACAAGTCCTATTACTTTGGCACACCCAGGTACACTTCCACAGCCTAATAAAAAGGCGATTAACTATGCTCTTATGATGGGTTTAGCATGTGAATCTCAAGTTGTGCGTGAAAATTATTTTGCGCGCAAAAACTACTATTATCCAGATCTTCCTAAAGGCTTTCAAATTACACAGGATGCAACTCCCATATGCCGTGGGGGATATATCGTGATTCCAACTAAAAATGGAGAAAAAAAGATTGCATTAGAGAGAATTCATATAGAAGAAGATACTGGGAAGTCTATTCATGCTCCTAGTGCAGGGGTAACACTGATCAACTATGATAGGGCTGGGACACCTGTGATAGAAGTAGTAACAAAGCCAGTACTCCAGACACCCGAAGAAGCTTACACTCTTTTAATGGCATTGCGACGTTTGGTGCGGTACCTTGATATTTCTGATGGTAATATGGAGGAAGGATCTTTGAGATGTGATGTTAATGTATCTGTAAGACCAGAAGAAAGTAGTGAGCTCAATACTAAAGTAGAAATTAAAAATCTCAATTCTATGCGTCATGTGAGATTGGCAGCTAGTCATGAAATAAAGCGTCAGTCAGCCATCTACCAACGTGGAGGAGTAGTTATGTCTGAAACGAGAGCATATGATCCTATTAAGAATATGACTACGTGGCAGCGTACTAAGGAAGGGTTGACTGACTACTGTTATTTCCCAGAACCAGATATTAGCCCAATTGTTATATCAGAAGAGAAGTTGATCGCAATCAATGAAGCCATGCCTATTCTTCCTCACCAGCTTTATCACAAACTTATTGATGATTATAAACTTCCTCCTGCTGATGCAGTAGTGCTAACAGAGGATAAGTCGATCGGACTTTTTTTTGAGGCAATAGCACAACAATGTGTTCATCATAAAATCATAGCCAACTTGATTATAGGGCCTGTTAAGGCATATCT
The DNA here is from genome assembly GCA_039198585.1 of Bacteroidota bacterium. GTDB lineage: Bacteria > Bacteroidota > Bacteroidia > Cytophagales > Amoebophilaceae > JBCCTJ01. The sequence goes on along the minus strand of JBCCTJ010000001.1, from coordinate 23,624 downwards.
TAACCAAGAAAAGTTGACTATGCGAGAGCTTGGTGTCACCTCAGATCAGATAGTAGCTTTGGCTAATATGATAGCAGATGAAGTCATTAGTTTTTCTTTAGCCACTTTACAGCTGTTTCCTCTTCTAATAGGAAATCCTGATGGGGATCCTGCTACCATTGCACAAGCGCAAGGGTGGGTCCAAACAAAAAATCAAGGTAGGCTTCTAGATTGGATTGAAGAGGTTATGGCTGCTTATCCTGATAAGGTAGCTGCCTATCAAAGTGGTAAAAAGGGGCTTTTAGGTTTTTTTATGGGCGAAATTATGCGTATAAGTCATCAAAAAGCTAATCCTCAAGAAACAGCTAAACTCTTGAAAAAGAAACTAGAATCTTAAACTTATGATTGATACTCCTCAAAAAGTACGTGTGCGCTTCGCACCCAGTCCTACAGGACCTCTCCACATTGGAGGAATCCGCACGGCCCTTTATAACTATTTATTTGCCAAAAAATGGGGAGGGGAATTCTTGTTGCGTATAGAAGATACTGACCAAAATAGATTCGTACCAAGCAGTGAAAAATACATCAAAGAGTCACTAACCTGGCTAGGCCTAATCCCAGATGAAGGACCTGAAAAGGGGGGCAACTATGGCCCTTATCGTCAATCAGAGAGAAAGACAATTTATGTATGCTATATCAAAAAGCTACTAGAATCTGGTCAAGTATACTATGCTTTTGATACGCCTGAAGAGCTAAATAGTATGCGTGAGAGGCAAAAAAAGCTAGGAGTAGCTGCTCCAGCCTATAATGCTATTACACGGATGCAAATGAGTAATTCTTTGACATTACCTCCTCAGCAAACAGCCGAAAAGTTGAAAGCTGGTGAACCCTATGTTGTGCGCATGAAAATTAACCCTAAAGAAAAGGTGAAATTCAAAGATGTAGTAAGAGGCTGGATTGAAGTGCAGGGCAATACACTTGATGACAAGGTTTTATTTAAGTCAGATGGCATGCCTACTTATCACTTAGCCAATATTGTAGATGACCACTTGATGAAAATAACCCATGTTATTCGGGGAGAAGAGTGGCTGCCTTCTACACCAATTCACGTCTTACTATATCAGGCATTTGGCTGGAATCCTCCTATGTTTGCTCACTTACCTCTTCTCCTAAGAAGTGATGGACAAGGGAAACTGAGTAAGCGTTTTGCTGAAAAAAATGATACGATTATTTTCCCACTTAACTGGAAAGATCCTATTACTTCTCTTGTGGCTCCTGGTTTTCGTGAAGCTGGATACTTACCACAAGCAGTCATTAATTTTTTGAGTCTTTTGGGTTGGCATGCGGATAATAACAAGGAGGTTTACCAACGAGATGAGCTCATTAAGGCTTTTTCACTAGAAAGACTTAAAAAGGCAGGGGTTCGACTTGATATTATTAAAGCGCGCTGGTTCAATCAAGAACATTTAAAATCTATTCCAAGCAATATTTTAGCACAACGCTACTTACTCCCTGTACTTCAAGAAAAAAATATAGAAGCTAGCTTGGCATATAGTGCTCAGGTATGTGATTTATTGAAAGAGCGTGTTACTTTTCCAGAAAGTTTTTGGGAAGAAGGAAGTTATTTTTTTCAGGAGCCTAGTTTGTTACACAATACTTTGTGGAAATCAAAAACTGATCTAAATGCTCTTACTTTTTTACAGAGCTTGGCAAAGCAACTTACTAGTATAGCTAATTGGTCTTCTGAAGTTATTCAAAGTTTACTTAAAAATCAGCTTAAAAGAAGCGAAATTACTCCTAAGCAAGTGATGCCTTTACTGCGATTAGTTTTAACAGGAAGAAATAAAGGTCCTCATTTAGCTGATATTATGTATGTGCTTGGCTTAAGAACTACACTCAAGAGGTTGCAGCTTGTCTTGTAGTTCTCTTTTTTAGTAGAAAAAATTTTGTAATTTGTTAATATAGTTTACAAACAAATACATTATGCACATTAGTGAAGGTTATTCCCCTAAAGAACTACAAGAATTTCGTGAAATTATATTAAATAAACTGGCAGTGGCCAAAAAAGAGGTTGCAACTTACCGAGATAACTTGCGTATGAGAAGTGATAGTCAAGGCAAGATCAAAATTCAGAGTTTAGAAGAAAGTCCTGAAGTTGAGGAGAGAGAAAGCTTGAATTATCAAATTCGTAGGCAAGAAAAGTTTATTCAAAAACTGGAAGAAGCCTTGAAAAGAATAGAGAAAGGAACTTATGGCATTTGCGCTAAGACAGGAGAATTAATTCCTAAAGATCGCCTCAAGTTAGTTCCTCATACTACTCATTCTATTATAGCGAAACAAAATAGAGTATAAATTAGAAATCAAATAAGTTTTATTTTTTTATGCGTTAGTGTTCATTGTTTCGTAATACAAACACCAACTTTTTAAAGGACAGCTAGCACAACGTGGCTTTCTTGCTAAACATACATAGCGACCATGCAGAATAAGCCAGTGATGTGCCCTTATTATATATTGTGTAGGCAAATTTTTTACGAGTTCTTTTTCTATTGATAGGGGGGTTAATGCTTGATTACTAACAAGTCCTAACCTTTTACTTACTCTAATTACATGCGTATCGACAGGCATAGCAGGCTGTTCGTATACAACAGACAAGATTACATTGGCTGTTTTTCTACCTACTCCAGGCAGTTGTTCTAAAAGCTTGCGACTTGCTGGAATGATACCGTTCCATTTTTCTGTCAGTATGCGTGCCATATTAACTAAATAAGTGGCCTTTGAATAAGGATAAGATACAGACTTAATATAAGGGAAAAGAATAGCAGGTGTTTGATCTGCCATGGCTTTTGGGCTAGGGAAATCCCTGAATAAGGGAGGTGTGATTTGGTTGATCCGCTTATCAGTGCATTGTGCACTAAGAATAACCGCTACCAAAAGTTCAAACGAAGTATTGTACTTGAGTTCTGTAGTTGCATCAGGCATATGATGACTAAAGTATTCAACGAAAGTTTGATATCGTTTTTTTTTGGTCATATTTAATGAAGTGATACCGCAAGATAAGTTAGTTTTAGATAAAACGGCCATATGCTACAATCTTGTTTAAACTAAAAAAGCTAGAACAGTGACTGTTCTAGCTTTTTTAGTTCACAATAATATGAAAAACAATAAGGGCTATATTCCTATACTTATGAGCAAACAGCTACGTTGAAAGATTCATTGTCTTCTTCTTGAATATGATAAGAAACAACGAAATTGTCAGTAACAGGGCTTTGATGCAATGTGTTGAATGATCCGCTGAATGTGGAATTATCTACTATACTAATGGTATTGTTTGTACAATCTGAACTATCACACTGTGCTATGTTAAGTTTGTCTTCATACAAGTTTACATAGGTAGCAGCAGCTTGGCCTGAGTTGGTACTATCTGATACTACCGAGGTAAATTGTCCACTAAACGGGCCACCTACGCTAGTAGTAGTTGCTGAGGTACATAAGCTATTAGCACAAAAGACAACAACAAATTCATATAAGCTGAAATCATAGGTTGTGATAGTAGCAACATTATTGTTATCTAAGAAGAAAGAGTTATAGTCACCTAGATTAGCTGTACCAGGGATTGTTTTAATGATATTGCCTGATGTACAATCGCTATTTCCGCATACTGCATATCTTAAATTATTAGCACCTGGACCTCGATAGACAATAACTGGATTACCATTACTATCAAGTCGAAGAGCAGCATGTCTACCTGTTTCTATGGTACTATCCACGGTAACTTCATCATTAAGTGAACAAGCTGTATTTAAGCAGGAAACAATATCTAATGTTTTTCCAAACACAATGTTATAATTAGTTAATACTGCTGTGTTATCACTTCTCATGGCTAAAGAGATATAGCTTCCACCATAAAGACTTCCTATGGGAGTTTTGGTATTAGAGGAACAATCTGCATCATGACATTCAGTTACTTGTAAGCGATTGAAGCGTGAAGCAAATCTAACTTGGGAAGCTATGATCGCATATCCATCTGATTTGATTCCAAGGCTGTTACCTGCTTCTAGTACTCCTGGGGGTGAGTTTAAATTGGTCTTAGTATTTGTAATACAGTCTTCATCTTGACAATTGACAAACCATGTTTTTTGGTCTCCGCTTGTGAAATCAAAATAAGTAGCATATATGGTTCCATCGGTTTTCATAACTGAAGCTGCCTTAGCGCCTACTACACCACTATTGTCCACAACGTTACTAGTACAATTTAATGTATCTCCTCCATCAAATAGATAGCTTAGCAAAAAGAAACTTAGAGTAAAAAATTTGAACATAATAAAATGGTTTAAAAGTTATAAAATTGCAGTTAAATTATTCAGATATAAAAGTATACTAAAATTACTTAACAAACAAATCAAAATGAAATAAGAAGGCGTAATGCATACTTAGATTAGACTCCCGATTACTCCCTATTTTTTTTGCCTGATCTAGCTCTCAAAATTTTTCCGCATGCTTATGAGTCTTCCAAACATCTAAGGTTTAATCGTATGAGGGTATAAAAGGTTTCGGAAATCTTTTTTGAAGATACGTAATATTTTAATTGCTTTTATTTTTGGTCGAAATATACTTTTATCCAAAGCTAAATTTTTCTGCTTTATGATACTACTAAGTAGTGAAACCGTCTACCTCTTTGAGTAATATGCGTGCTAGAATATATATTTTATAGCCCTTTCGTATCCACTGTCTGTTACTATTCTGCTGAAATAGCGGTAGTTGTTTGTTCTTTTTTCTTAACCTATAGTTATGCAAGCTACCCGTTTCCGATTTAGTTATGTTGCTCGTTTGCCCATTTTGCGTTATTTGCATTTCTTTTTGATGCTATGATTTTTTTGCCCGAATAATAGAAACGTTAATTTTTAGCACAAGTAGAATTAACCTATATTTGTGTCAGGTTTTCTATAAAAAAATCAAAGGGTGATTGGCGCAGCGGTTTAGCGTGCCTCGTTGACATCGAGGAGGTCACTGGTTCAAATCCAGTATCGCCCACGCTTTATGGTAGTAAACCTCTCTTTTGGGTATACAGTATAATGGTCTAGATTGCTAGTCAATAATAAATGTAGTTACATTTACAAAGCAAGGTTCATAGGTTACCTGAAAGAGGTAATTGGAACTAAAACAAAATTTTAAGAATCAATCAATTTTTATAGTTTTTTAGATATAAATTACTACTTTAAAAATATGAACGGCAAGTATTACTTAAAGTAGTCAAGAAAAAAAATTGCTTATTTTTCAATTTCATTCACGAATAAGGAACTCTATATTATTTGTGTTAAGCATCTAACTTTTATACCTTTTGAGCCAACTGGGTGTTATTTCTATATGGTTATTTTTAGATTTTTTAGCACGATCAAGCTATTCCTTGCAATATATTTAACTATACAAAAGAGGTTGGTCTTGATAGCATTTTTAGATTATTGCAATAAAGTAATACGAGAGAACAATATTGCTTTTTTAAGCGTATGTTAGATCAGCATAACCCTGTGGGTAGCTAAAAAATACAATTGACTTTTTTAGTTATTTTTTCTTCATATATCACTACATATATGTTATAAGTAATACATTATATCATAAATTCATTTATTTTTTTGAAAAGGGTATTATAATGAAATCGAAATTTAACCTTTAAACTTTATAAATATGATTAAATCAATTTTATTGGCAGCAGCATTATTTATCAATGGCAGTAACTCCTTGCCATATGATGATGATGTGGTCATTCCTGAAAATGACTTCCAAGTATCTTTTGGTATAAGTTCAAATGATGTAAATAACCTTGAGTTACTTGGTCAAAAACTTGGAATGGGATTAGACGAAATTAATGAAAAAGTCCTTCCAGACCTTATTGCAAATCAAGTATTGGCTAAATAAATAACTTATTTTTCAAAAAAAGCCTACTAGGTAATTAGTTACCTAGTAGGCTTTTTTTGAAAAATTGCAATCCTTCTTGAGGAGTTGTATTTTTGGTTATTATGAACAATTTTGTTGTCTCTTCAAGAAAGTATCGGCCACATCTTTTCTCTCAGATTAGAGGACAAGAGCATGTTGTAGGTACACTTCGCAATGCTATCAAAACAGGCCAAATAGCGCAAGCTTTTCTTTTTTGTGGTTTGAAAGGATCTGGCAAGACTACATGTGCGAGAATTCTCGCTAAAACTATTAATTGCCAAAAAATCACTCCTGAAGGGGACCCTTGTGAAGTATGTACTAATTGCTATCAGTTTCAAACTCAAAAATCATTGAATATTTACGAACTTGACGCAGCTTCTCACAATTCAGCAGAAGACATGCGTCGTATCGTAGAACAAATGAGATTTCACCCTCCCGAAGGTAAAAAAACAGTAATTATTATTGATGAAGCTCATATGCTTTCCAATGCAGCCCTGAATGTTTTACTGAAACCTCTAGAAGACACACCCCCTCATATTGTTTTTATTTTAGTAACAACAGAAAAGCATAAGATTATTCCTACCATCATCTCTCGGTGTCAAGTATTTGACTTTCATAGCATTAAGCAAAAAGATATTATCGAAGAGCTTAATAAGATAGCCAAGAAAGAGAAGATTAACGTAGAGTTACCTGTTTTTGAACTGATCAGCGAAAAGTCTGGGGGATCAATGCGCGATGCTCTTTCTATGTTTGACTTATTAGCTACATCGCAAGTAGATCAGCAAATTACTTATCAGCGTGCACTGCAGCAGTTTCATTTAGTTGACGAATCTCTTTATTTTGATATAACAGATGCTGTTGATCAAGGTAACATCGAAGAAGCATTTCTAATTTATGATCGCGTAATGCGTCTTGGATTACATGGGCAGCAATTTCTCACTGGATGGAGTCAGCATCTACGTAATCTTCTCGTTGCAAAATCCCATACTACCATCTCGCTCCTGAATGTGGTAAGTCACCTTCAAAACCAATACCAAAAATTTGCTCGTGTTAACGATAAAGCCTTTCTTTATAAGCTTTTAACTATGCTCCATGAAGCTTCTATCCACTACAGAGCTACCTATTCTCCACGCCTCTATATTGAGCTGGTGTTAGTTAAAGCTGTGCAAATCAACCATACACAAATAGTTGACAAACAGCCTGTTAAGCAATTTCATCAAGCTACTACTCCCCTTGTTTCCCCAGCCAAATTATCGACTAAAGAGTCAGTACCTGAACATGAAGTAGCCGAATCAGCTGCTGTCTATACAGCAAATTCAGGAAAATATTTGAATAATGATAACGTTACTTTAAAAAAAAATAACCAAGCGATTAGTGCTGCTCCCATTAGTCAAGCAACCCCTTCCTTACAAAAACTAAGTCGAAAGATACAAGAAGCTTCTCTTTCACCTCCTAGTCATCATAACATTTCCAAACCAGCAAGTGATCATAGCTCTAATAGTGTATTAGTAAAAGAACAGGTTATGAATCACTGGAAGAACTATGCAAAAAAGCTTAAAAAAGAAAAAAATAAAGCAGTGACCCTGTTTTCTCTTCCTATCGTGATCAAAGATAGCAGCATTATCATTCAAGTGTATAATCCTTTACATGAAAAAGAGCTTTTATCTATTCAAAAAGATTTGACCCTTTATTGTAGAGAACAATTAGCAAATCCTAAACTTGTAATAAAAGCGGAATTAACTAACCCTTCCAGTACTGGCTCTACGAAGAGTAGTATCACAGGAGGAGAAAAGTTGAGGAAGTTAGTGACTGACAACGCCGTTATTGCCTCTCTTAAGCAAAAGCTAGACTTGATTATTTCTTAGTTAAACGACTATGCACACTACACAACTTTTACAAGGAGTTGACTTAATTTATGACTATTTTCCTCAGCTTAGTCAGAACCAAAAAGAACAGTTTTCTCAACTAGCTCCTCTCTACTATACATGGAATCAGCGTATTAATGTCATTTCTAAAAAAGATATTCATCATTTGTACTTACATCACGTATTGCATAGTCTTAGTCTTGCTAAAATTATCCATTTTTTACCTCATACTAATATTCTTGACCTAGGAACAGGGGGGGGCTTTCCAGGTATTCCACTTGCTATCTTATTTCCTGATACACATTTTACTTTAGTAGACAGTATTGCTAAAAAGATCAAAGTAGCAAGCGCTATCGTGAAGTCTCTCCAGCTAAAAAATGTAGCACTAGAAGCAAAACGAGTAGAGAGCATGATCGGAAGAAAGTATGATTTTATCGTGACTCGTGCAGTTACTACTTTGTCTAGGGTACATCAGTGGACATATAAGATGATTGCTGCTTATAATAAGCATACTATTCCTAATGGCGTGCTTTGTTTTAAAGGCGGCGACCTATCAGGAGAGTTAGCTTCTATACCTGCAAAACATCATATTTATTCTATTGATGCCTACTTTAAAGAGTATTATTTTTCAACGAAAAAAATTATCCACTTTTACTCGGCTAAAAAACCTCAGATGAAGAACTAATAATCTAGTTATTATTTAGCTTTTACTTAATTCTAACAAGTAAGAATTACTACTTTTTTCTTGAGAACGCAATAATGTATAACTAAGTTCAATCAATTATAGGTTCCTAGATAATAATCCTGTTTCATAGAGTAGAACGCATAGTTGGTTAAGCTGATCTTTCTGTGCATTGATTAGTTCTAATGACATAGGCTTGAACTTCCTATTCCGGGATTTTGGTATGCTAATTTGTAGTCTGTTGGTCCTGAGTGATCTAAAATTTGTTATGTAGCTACCATTCTCAGTGTCTTACCCTTTTAGAGACTTTTCTCTTTGCAAAATCATCAGGGACTTAATTACAGTAATTCAGAACTCATTTAGGCTAAGATCATCCTCGCTTTGAAAGAGATTGGGTAGGCCTGCATAGATTTTTTTCTACTTGTTTTTTGTGATAATTTCTTGTGGTTTAAAAGTTAGATACAATAGTAATTTTTTTCATTTTCCATAATCAATTATAAGTTACCCATTTTATTTCTTCGAATAAGGAAAAATCGCCTTACTTATAACACCTATTAATTAAGCTGCTTATTCTATTCGCTTATTCATTTGTGATAGATATATATTCAGCTTCTTCCCAAAGGATAGATTATTCAATAACTACTTTCCTTTCCTTAGCTATTCTTTGCAGTTCATGCAAAAAATACTGCGTGTGCTTGATGATATCTACTGTCTTAGTTGCTTGAAAAGCTAAGTGAAAATTAATTTTAGCGTTCTTAGAAGTTACATGGGTCATATAAATATGGCTATGCTTATGTACTAGAAACTTATACTGCTTGATTACATCTTGGATATCCTTTAAAAAAGTAGCAAGTGTTTGTTCTGTAATTGTAATGAGCGCAATAGTTATTTGAATAGGGCTTGATGATACGTGCCCATAATTTTCCAAATCTTTACTAGCAAACATCCCATTCGGAATATGAATGGAAGTACCAAGTGCCGTACGTAACTCTGTAGATCGAATATCAATCTTAACAACACGACCTGCTAGTTTATTGATAATAATCCAGTCGCCCACTTTAAAAGGCTTACCGATCATGATCACTAAAGCACCAAAAAAATTACTAATTAAATCTTTAGAAGCTAAAGCCGCAATGGCAGTTAGTGTACCAGCTCCTATAGTAAAAGAAGAAAGCCATCTGGATAGATCATAGATAACAAAGAACCTAGGCCCTAGTATAATGATTAAGCTGAATGTACTTATTTTCGCTATACTCTTCAAAATACTTAGAATACCTGACTGATTACCATACTCTTGCTGAGACTGATCATTTAAGACACCAAATATGATATCTACTAGCTGATTGGCAATCAGTATCATGAGACTAAAAGCTACAAAGTGAAGCAACCAAATAATCTGACTTAAGAGACCACTCACGACGCTTAATGGTAGCATAGATACTCCTTGAAAAAAATAAATAAGAGTAACCAAAAAAGTGATCCGACGTTTGATTCTCTCTACTTTTCTTATACTATCATATTTTTTTGATAGTAGGCTAAAGAAGTAGGTTACCAGTAAATAGCTAGTAATACCAATTAGTAGTGTTGTGATAGCGAATAGTACAATCTTATAGTTAGCGATAGATACTGGATATCCCCAGTTGCCTAGTTTTTTTTGAAGCGATGTGGCTATGTAGTTAATCATCCTGAAACGTTATGTTATTAGTAACAAAAAATAAAAATTAATGAGTAGAGTAGTTATTTAGCCTCGAAACTAATAAGTAAAGGCTGAATATCAAAATATTCTGTTTATCTCAAAAAAATATTTCATGATACTTTAATTAGCTCAGTTGAATCCCTAGCTAATAGGAGGTACAAAGTTGGGAAACTAAACAATATTCATCTTTACTGATTAAGAGCAAGATAGTCAAGGTATTCTTGTAAAGATTGCGAAAGGTCATAACTCAGCTGGAGTAAAACCTTTCTCTTTTCCTCTTCTTTGACTTTTTCAATCGCTCTATGAACAGCTTTGATTTTTTCTTGTAGCTGATCTAAGGTCCAAATGATCCCATACCGCTTTAGATAAAGCTTCATTTTTTTATACATATATTGCGCTGCTTGCGAACTAGTTTTTGGGAGGATTTGTCCATAATCATCTCGCTCAAAGTGATCATTATAGTCAATCTTGCAGGGATCTAAGTAAAGCTCATCGTTATAGTCGCTTCCTTTGGCATTGTTTGCAAAAGAACAAGAATATACTAGGTTGTCATAGGTTGTCGTTAGGTCTGGGTACTTCGACTTCGGTTTAAAGTGATCAATTTGAAAGGTAGAAACTCCTCCAAACCAAAAATCTCGACAGTCTGTATATCCGCAACGTCCATTAAAATCACTACGCAGTTGTTTTTTATATTTTCTATAGTGACTGAGCTCAGGGCCTACATAGGTTCTCCTAGGTGCTTTGCTTCTAAAAGAGTACATTATGACTTGTTCAGCGTATGAAGAATTTCATCTGTTTTCGCAAGAATATTAGCGAGTTTCTTCTGGCTGGATGAAGTAATAGCACTCAAATCCTTAGCCCTTCGCTTATTTATCCCTTTTTCTAGGCTAAAATTCAGTGCGTTTATTTCACTCTCTTCTTGTGCAGACAGGCTATGAATTCGATGCATCAATTGTAATAATCTTGCTTCTTGCGCTTGTATTTTCTGCTTCTCTTTTTCGATTTGTCTACTAATTCGCTCTAAAAAGCGACCTACGTTGGTAAAAACTCTCTCTTTTCCATAAACTAGATGTACATTATCTACCTCTTTTTCCGCTTGTTCGATTCCCTGATCATCCACTATTAAAAAGAGTGGGAAACCCTCCTTTTGTTCTTCTATTCTTCTAATGACCTCTGCCCCTTGGTATAAAGTATGATGATCATTTCTAAGATCATAATCTACTATCAGTGCATCTACCTCCTCTATCAGAATCTTATCTACCATTTCATTTAGATAAGATAATGGAGCTATAGTGATGATCTTGATATTTTTTCCACTTGCTGATCTTACTTTTTCTTCATCAATACGATCATTAGTTATTAAACCGATTTTTTTTACGATCATATGTTACTAGTTTTGATGGTTTAGTCAAAAGGATTTACGTCAAAAAAAGGCTTAAATATTTGTAATACTCCATAGCCTCCATTGTTCGTATGCCATCCAGGATGGGTTAAATCCTTAAAGAAGTGAAGCTTCAGGTCATGGACATTATGAATCGGTGTTTTTGTATTGGGATTCATTTTGTGATAAGCCACAATCAACGCTGCGTATCCTGCAATAAAAGGGGTTGCCATCGAAGTGCCACTCAAGCAAGCATAACCTCCTCCAGGATAAGTAGACCAAATTTCATCTCCTGGAGCTAAACAAAATATCTCTCCTCCCCGCGAAGAAAATCCTGAAGGATTTCCATTCGAATCACAAGCTCCTACCACAATGCCACAACTATAACAGGCAGGTGCACCAATGCTATTCCGATAAGCTGATCCTTCATTGCCTGCTGCAATGACAATATGCACACCTAGGGCAGTAAGTTCATGAATGACCTTAAAAAGTTTCTTCGATCGGAAATAACCTCCTAGAGACATGGAAATAATATCGGGTGCATAATCTGATCCCGATTTTACACCTTCTAAAAGCCACTCTAATGCCTCACAGATCCACTTTCCATTACCACGTCCTTTGTTATCTAATACTTTTCCGATGATCAACTCTGCTTTAGGAGCTACACCTACGAACTCACTTTGTATAGGCTGTCCTGCAATTACTCCTGCACAGTGAGTACCATGCCCACTCATATCTTCAATGCCATCTCCTGTAAAATCGCGTACCTCTGCAATGACATCTTTTAAGTCAGGATGATTACTGTCTATCCCCGTATCTAGTACGGCTACTCTTACATCTTCTCCCATTGTTTTTTGCCAAGCTAGTGGAATACCGGATAGTTTTTTGCCCCAGTTTACATTCCTCATCTCGTCATTCTTGTGCTCTTCCAGCTCTTGACTGTTTTTAGCAAGTGCATTGATTATAAAAGGAGGAAGATTGACTTTGTTAGTTGTTTTCATTTTAGTTTAGTGTAAAAAATTAGAGACTACTGTACTCTTGCTCTATAGCAATACTATGTTTTTTATTAACAATAGGATAATTGGGCTCATAAATTGGACATTCTAAGCTAAGAATCCTACACTTTTTTCCTGAATAAAAGGAGGGTGTGTGGTTTGTACTTGTGTTACACTTTGTTATGAAAAAAATTGAAGAGAAATCCTTAATTTTAGGAGCAGATAATTAGCTTTGCAAACTACATGCTCATGCATTAGAAATTTTTACCATTTGCATTACACATATTATGATCTATCAATCAACTTGCTCTTTTGTCGATCTTATTCAAGAAGAAAAGAGAATATTCATTCAATTTCCTAAAAGATTTTCTTTTACTAGTACTCTTTACAAGAAAAATATACTACTAAGTAGCATGATGATCCTAGGCATCATTACTTGTTTTTCTTCTTTAACTGCACATGGAGGTAACCCAATAGACTCTTTATCTACGCAAGCGAGCATGACTCAAAAAGAACTAAGCAAGCAGCAAAAAAACCCTCCGAAATTCCCTAGGCCGAATCGGCTACCCAAAAACTACCCAGTGATCCCTCTAGTTAGCAATAGAATACTGGCTGATGTGGTACTTGTGAGTGCTACAATAGCGTGGATGTACTTTTCTAAAAAATGGCCTAATTTTCAAATTAATTCTTGGGAAACTTTTGTAGAAGATATTGATATTTATGTCTTTCATCTGATTACATTTTGGGGATCTTCCATTTTTTTTGTTATTACTGATTATTTTCAACTGTTTGACAAATATAAGCTCAACTCAATGCAGCCATCTCCACCCTCTACAGTAGGTACGCTTGTCCAGGTTATGATCAATCAGCTGGTAAGTTATCCACTCATTTCTTTTTTCTTTCCTAAAGATTATGATTTTCCTAAAAATGAATGTGATAATACATGGTATGTTAGCTTCTTGCGATTGTTTGGAATTTATCTAGCTAATGAAGTATTATTTTATGCCTTACATCGACTTTTGCATAATAAAAGACTTTATTGCTTGCACAAAGTACATCATGAGTGGACTACTCCTATAGGACCTGCTGCTTTCTATTGCCATCCTCTGGAGCATATATTCGTCAATATCGCTCCTTCTGTACTGGGGATGTATTACACAAGATCTTCTAAGAAGCTATTATTACTCTGGCTAACTATTTCGATGTTCCATACTAATTTTACTCACTCTAACTTCAATGCAAGACATGAAGAGCATCATCAAGTGGGAGGAGGTAACTATTCAGGAGGCTTGATGGATAGACTTTTTGGCACTTATCTGGAGCCAGATCCACGTTACTACAAGCGAAATTCCCAATAATAGTCAGCTCAAACACGATGCTGATCACTCGTGCAACTTGCCTACAAATAGCAATGAATAGACGACTGGCTGAATCTCTATAAGATGTGGATTGCTCGCTTGACTCATTAAAAATGCAAAAACTAAACAACTTATCTTTGCTTTACCTATCCAAAGAAGATGATCTTGCTTGGCTGCAACTTATCTTTTTTTGGGGCAGTCAGAAGTAGAGACGTTTTGTTTACAAACATCCCATGTGGGTTCTACAGAAGGGTTTCCGTTCATGTCCATAAGCAAAAAAGAGGTAAAATTCACCGATTTTCCTTACTTTTACAATTTTTATCTAGAAGGATGTTAATAGATTTCCCTATAAAGCTTTTTTTAATGATTTATACATTTTTGCATTCTCCTGCCTGCTCCTTTTTTGACACTTTACACGATCCTGCTAAATCTGCTTGGAGATAATCTATTTTTTTTAATGATTTTCTATCCTCAGCTCAGAAAAAGAGTAAGCCAATACATATAGACTTCTCTTGCTTATCTCGGCAGAGCTATTTTTCAGTTGTTGTATGGTCCGGCGTAGAAGATTCTGTTGTTATAGGAAGCTCTTGTTCGTATTGCTTTAAATACTTGGAGGTAACATGCACTTCTTCACGGCCATATTCCTGCTTGACTAGATAGGATGTGGTTAAAACAAGCGCTACTAAAAGAAACGCTAAAAAATACGTAATTTTTTCTAATAATGTAGAAGTTTGCGCTACCCCTACCAAGTTGTCAAGACCAGTACTACCGAGTGGTGTTTGCCCTTCATCTTTGGGCTTTTGGAGCAGTGTTACCAAGACAAGCAAAATGACTACCAAACCTAAAGCTACTGTACTGATAATAATAGAAACCATAATTTACTATTTTATTAATGGGCAAATCTAACTATTTTTCCCTTATTAGCACAAAAATTTCCTCTAGATTAACTGACTCTTATTAAAACGAGGAACCTCTATATCCAGCAGCCAAGAGTAATTTGAGCTCCCAACTTACTATTTTGCATGAGAAGTGATATTATTGCTGTGGCTTGGCGAGGTAGCTCAGTTGGTTAGAGCACTGGATTCATAACCCAGAGGTCGAGAGTTCAAGTCTCTCCTTCGCTACATTTTCTTGAATCACTATAGACTATGAGAGTAGATATCATTACTTGTCAGCCCGGCCTTCTCTCAGGTCCTTTTAGTCATTCTATTGTCAAACGAGCTATTGAAAAGCAGCAAGTAGCTATTCATATTCATGATCTACGTTCTCATGGACTAGGCAAACATGCCCAAATTGACGATTATGCCTATGGTGGCGGCGCTGGTATGGTGCTCATGGTGGAGCCTATTGTGCGATGTATTGAGGCATTGCAGGCAGCACGAAACTATGACAAGATTATTTATATGGCTCCTGATGGAGAGAAACTGACCCAGTCTATGGCCAATAGGCTTTCCCTAGATCAAAACTTAATGCTACTTTGTGGACATTATAAAGGTGTGGATGAAAGGATACGAGAACACTTTATTACCCACGAAGTTAGTATAGGCGAGTATGTCATTTCAGGAGGAGAGCTGGCTGCTGCCATTGTTGTGGATGCTGTAGTAAGACTGATACCTGGTGTGCTCTCAGATGCTTCTTCAGCATTGAATGATTCTTTTCAAGATGGACTTTTGGAACCTCCTATTTACACACGTCCTGCTTCTTTCAGAGATTTAACAGTACCTACTGTGCTCTTTACAGGCAATGCGCAACAAATTGATGAGTGGAAGCTCACACAAAGCATTGCACGCACACGGGCTCGCGCTCCTCACTTACTTAAGATAGATGAAGAAGAGGGATAAAAGGAAGCTGATATCGATCATCCATAGTTGGTAGCAGCTATTTGGAATAGCCCTTTTTTACCTAAGGGCACTCAGTATAATACGAAACTGTAGCAATCATTAAAAAAGTAACTGTAGGAGCGACTCTGTTAATATTTTTCAGATAAAAATAGTTGCGTCCAACTGTAAAAATTGCGCTGAAAATGAAAAAAAGTAGCAAAAAGCGATGAATTTCACTCTTTTTTGTTTATGAGTATCAAGGGAAAACCTTGTCTAGAACTCAAATGAAGTGGTTTTGAGCAAAAAACTCTCTACTTCTGACTCCCCCGCGACCTATTAGTTGCGTAAAGTACGCAATAAGCTTTCCATGGCAGCTGCTTTCTCTGGGGTACTATCTACATAAAAACGTATATCTTTCGGTACTGTCCGTACAGCATTCTTGAGTTGATAGGCCAGTTCTTTTTTAATATCCCACGTGTGAGGGATTACCGACTCTTGTAAAAACTTCTCCTGGTCGATATCCTGCTTGGGCGATAGGAAGCTTACATATACTTTCACGATATCCAATCTAGGTGTGATGGATATCTCCGTGATAGTTGTCATCAAACCTTGTAGATGCTTTTGAAAGTAACGACTAAGCGTTGTATGCACTAACTTTTTGATACGTTCTCTTTTCATGATTGCCTATATTAGCGTGATAACGTGCCCGCATTGATTTCATTGATCTCTCCCGTAATATTGGCTTGCCTTGTGCGATTATAGAGGGTTTTTAACTCTTTGAGTAGTCTTTCGGCATTGTCCGTAGCTTGATGCATAGCCATCATCCTTGCCTTTTGCTCAGCTGTTTGCCCTACAGCTATCATGTGGGCCAGTTTAGTGCGCACTAGCTGGGGATAGATTGCCTCATGTACTACTACTGGGTTGGGCTCGTAGATGATATAGCTAGTATGGCTACTCCTACTTTGTGCTGCCATACTCACTGGCAAGAGTTTCTCTACTGTTACATTGTCCCGACTAGGACTTACGGCATGTGATTGATAGAGACAGATAACTTCATCGTACTTCTCCTCTATGTAAGCATTGAGCACAAGATCGCTGATTTCTTTGACCCTCGCTGACCAGCTACTTTTGTTATTATTTTGACCATATAACCCTAAGTAGGGCAGCGCATGATGCTGACAAAATGCTACTCCCTTTTTACCTATAGGAAGCAGCATGACATCTTTTTTCTCCTTGCGGAGCTGTTCATGCTCATGGGTCAAACTACTCAATACACTACTCCCGAAGGAGCCACAAAGCCCTTTGTCAGTTGTTAATACTATGAGTAATACTCTCTCGACTTTTCTTACCTTGATGTACGGTAAATCGAAGGAGGATGAAGTGGGATGCAGTTGAGATACAAGCCCTTGTAGCGAGTGGTAGTACATCTCAATAATTGCTGCTTCTTTTTTTTGCTTTTCCAAGCTAGAGACAGCTACCATTTTCATGGTCTGAGTGATCTGCTTAGTGAGCGTTACTGTATTAATGCGATTGAGGGTGCTTTTATTGGTTGCCATAAGTTTAAGGTGCAACTTACAATTTTTGATAAGTAATCTTCAACTTTTCACTAAACTTTTGCTTTACTAAGTCAAATCTTGTAATTTTGTGAGACAATTAATATGAAAATTATTAACTATACATCCTTGCTCTTAGCTAAACTCAAAATTCCGTGTCGTAGTTTTTCCCTCTTTTTTACTCAATTCGCTTTTTTGGGTCTGCTCTTCATAGCTCCTGCTACTTCACTCAGTGGGTCAGATGATCCAAGTGATACGAACACTGTTGTGTTCAATAACCTTTCTGATTCCTATGAGGAGCAAGGATATGAAAATAAAAGTATAGGTTCAAATAATGAATGGCAAAATCTTTTCCAAACTCAGATCCAAACTCAGACGAATCAGCAAGTAATCTCTATTTTGCAAGAAATTTTTCCTCAAGAAGAGTTCTCAGATATTGATATTGCTGATTTAAAAAATTTTTCAGAAAATTTAAAAAATAAGCTTAAGTCTTACATTAGTAAGACTTATATCACTTTGGATAATTATATACAAGTTGAGCAAAGTTTGGAGTTGGCAAAAAAACAATATCAACTACTTGCTACTGAATACAAGCAAAATCAAGCACGGTTTTTACAACAAAAAAAACAAATAGAAGAACTAGAAACAAAGAATTCAGATCTAGCGGATCGTCTAGTCGCTCAAGTCCATAAGCTGATTAATGAGCCTGAAAGTAAACAATCAGAGAACTTACAAGAAATATTAGAAGGACAAGTAGGTATGCTCAATAACAAGGTGAAAAATCTTAAAAAAGCCCTAAGCAGTTCAGAAAAAATGAAAGAAGAAGCACTTGCTCGACTAAATTCCCATGTTCAACTTCAGCATCAAAAAGAGACATTAGAAAAAAAACAAAAAGAACTTTCTTGGGAAATAACTCAGCTAAAATATGCCCTAAGTGATGTTAATAGCAAAAACAAGCAGTTAACAAATAAGATAGCACTACTTGAAGAGCAGGCTGAAAGTTATCAAGAGATATTTAGTGCAAATAATCAAGGTGATAGCCAAGATAATTGGAACATTGCAAGTAATCGCACTCCAGTAATACAAAGGAGGAAAACCAATATTTTTGATCCTAGTTCCCTCGATGAACTTGGTAACACTAACGTTATGCCCCTGGAAAAAGATTATGACCTCATACAGTATACTCCTACTGTGCTCAGAGCACCAAGTACAGATTCACTAGATGAAGTAATCCATTATAATAACTTGAAACGAGAAAGATCAGATAATCAATATATTTTGGCCAGTGCAGCGTGGGGAAAGATGCGTGCAGGTAAGTTTGTGACAGATCAAGAGCTAGTCACGACATTAGCTAATCTTGCTATGAAAAAGAAAGATGAAGCTGAACAAAAAAAGGAACTTAATCGTCTCTTAAACCTATACAAAAGCGTATTCAAAGAAGCTTTTTCACAATACGCATATGATCAAGGTCAAGACAAAGGAAATGAAGAACAAGACAAGTTTAAGGATCTAGCAAAAGAGCATCAATTTCGGTTTTTGATGATTACGCCGTTAGGCTTATACTTGGAAAGTCAGCCTTGGTTAGATAAAGAAAATCAAGATCGGATTATGAATCAAATCAGACAAGCTGCTTGTCAAAAAGGCTTTGAAGAAGCTTTTAGGCAAGGATATAATGCAGCATGGAATGTTGAAAGTGGATTATTATTCAATGATCAGCTCAATGAGAAAGTCTTTATTTCAATTCAAGAAGAGATTGTAAATAATGTACAGAAAAAAATGCAGGAAATACAAAAGAACGAAAAACAATTGAAAAAGCAAGAAGGAAAGAATAAGCTTGAATGGGAGCTTCAAAAAAATACTAAGGAACTCAATAGCCAACATAAGAAGCAGATCAGAAAATTAACGGATGAGTTGCAAAAAAACAAAACATTGATTACTCAACAATCAATAGAAAAAGAAACATTAAAATTAAAAGTGAGAGCTTTAGAAGAAAAAAATACTGTATTAGTAGACAAAAATGAACAATCTATTATTGCGAAAAAAGATATAACTATCCACCAGCAAGAAAAAGTAATACAAAACATGAATGCTGCTGTCCAAGAAAAAGATGCTATAATCAGTAAGCTCAAAGAAGAGTATCAGCAACATTTATTCAAAAAAAAAGAGGCTGAAGAAAGATTGAAAAATCAAAGCAATCCTTCAGTATCGGCTGCTCCTTCGGGAGCCAAGCCTAAGCAGCCCAACATTCAATACTACCATGTCACTGTTTTCATGGAATATGCTGCTGATGCTCCCGAATATCCTACTAGTGTTGAAATAGGGTGGCTGCCAGGCAGTACAAAGTTGGAACAAGTACTTACTTTGATGCATGATCAGTATCGTCCTAAGCAGATTGTACAACTGCATATTACTCACCAAATACAAGATCAAGAGGTCTACATTGTAGGAGAGAATCAGATCATGGAACGCGTTACTGCTACCATTGGCGAGCTTATTGAGGTCATCGAGCCGAGCATACTTCATAAAAAACAGCCTATAAACCTTCAGGTTACTCAGCATCCAGTCGAACTATCTACTGATGATCTCGTTCAAGCTGCTTTACATACTACTCATGCAGATGAAAAAGATACCAATCTTCCAAAAAATACCTATTATCAATTTTTCTTATTGCTTATTTGGGGGTTCGGGATCGGTGCTTTTGGGATCCAAATAATCGATTTATTATTGCCTACTTTTACCCGATACGTAACTTCTTGGTTCAGCAAAAATAGGCGTGCTAGTAAGTTAAGCGCCTAGCATCTCTTTCACTGTGGCTTGGTAGAAGTAGTACGCAGTATAGCATCTTAATTGATCATATTTGTTTATTATTGTTATAATCATACAATAATAAACAAATGATCCTTTCTTTTTTTGACTATTCCCGGTGGCGTACTCCCTTTTTCCCCTTACTTGCTAGCTATATGATGGGCATTATCACTGCTTACTGCTTGCCTGGCTATCGGCTGATCAGTTGGTATTGCTTGGGAAGTCTCTTTTTCATACAAGTAGTACTCTCTTTGTATAAGCCCTGCTATCGCATCCTTGCCTTGATCTGTATGCTATGTACACTTTTTGCTGGCGGCTACTATTTGCTAGCTCGTCAAGATCCTTTCGAGCAGCAAGATCACTTTGTCCATTGCCTTCCTAGAATGGAGGAGTATGAGGCAGTGATTGTGGCGCCAGTGATCATGCGTCGTCGTCATTACAGGACTACACTGCTTGTCAAACAGGTCAAAATAGATGGGGAGTGGCAAAAAGCTTCTGGGAAAATAGCTATGAGTGGCTGGGGTGCTTCTAAGCGTATGGCGTATGGTCAGCGATTACGCATCCAAGGTGCTCCTACTTCTGTTGTACCAAACCGCAATCCTTATATGACCAACTGGGCCCTTGCCTGGCAAAGCAAAGGGATTGCTCACCAGCATCATTTATCCACTAAGCAGTGGATGATCATCTCTTCCTCCCCTAAGGTTTTTCTGCTTGGATGGCTTCATCTATGGAGGCAAAAAATGACAAATATCATACAAAAAAGCATCGAAGATCCTGATATAGCAGCTGTTGTTGTAGCGATGCTATGGGGAAATCGTCTTGAGCTCAATGAAGAAATAAAAGCTCTTTATACTGAGACAGGTGTGATGCATATCCTAGCTGTTTCTGGGCTGCATGTAGGCTTGCTCTACTATCTTTTGTTACTGCTAATCTACTGGCTGAGCCTTCTTTTGCCTTGCCTCATGCAATACCAGCTGAGGATTACATGGACTGCTCTACTAGGTTATTCTTTGATTACAGGCTTAGCTCCTCCTATATTGCGTGCTATGGTGATGTTGTTTTTCTATCAGCTAGGCAAGTGGCTAGAACGTGATATCATACCGACCAATATCTTAGCTTTTACTGCGCTGATCTTATTGCTTTACAATCCTTACTTACTTTTCAGTGTGAGCTTTCAGCTATCTTTTATAGCCGTAGCCTCGATGATTGCCCTCTATGTGCCGCTGCTTGCGAATAGCTATTTACCTCATCATCCGTGGCTGCGTGCATGGTGGCAGCTCATTGTCTTATCATTGACTATACAGATAGGCACACTTCCTTTGACTCTTTATTATTTTCATGGAATACCTCTCTATAGCTGGCTTGCTAACTCACTGGTCGTTCCCTTACTTACTCCTCTACTATTCATCAGCTTACTGAGTAATTTTTCTTGCTCATTGGGGTTACTCCATCGATGGCTTATTGCTTTGCTTGTCAAATTATTGACAAGCATACATGCTGCTCTGCGGCTTATTCGGTCGCTTCCTGCTGCTTACATCGATGCTATTTATTGGCCTTTGAGCACAATCTTCCTACTTTATGGAAGTTTATTAGCGGGTTTGCAGAGAATCATCTGTCGCAAAAAATATTACACTTGGACTGCATTTGCTTTGCTCTTAGCTTTTCTGAGTAAATGGGCTTATGATTATGCTTGTTGTCAGCGACAGGCCAAAATCATTATTTATAGCCTCTCTCCCCACATGGTAATAGCTTGCTATAGAGGAACCCAAGGTCTCTTTTTAGTAGAGGGCAGCCTTGAGCGGCATGATGCTATCTTTCAGCATGCGGTGGTGCCTAGTATGGCTGCTATGCGTACTCAGCAAGTTCAATGGTATCGGTGGGCTGACTGTGTAAATGATCCATTGCTGGTTACTTCCTGTGAGGAGGGTGTTCGTTACCTCACTTGGCAAGGCAGACGAATTGTTTGGCTACTCCCATCTTTGCTAGCTACTCAGTTACCTATCCCTTATGTCAGCGATATTTGGATCATCTCTTCTCATCAGGCAGTTAGGGTTGCCCAGCACTTGACGCACTATCAGGGGAAGCTCCCCCAAGTTGTTGTGTTAGGAGCATGTATTTCTGCCGAACAAAAACGTTTAAATCTATTTCACTGGCTTGACGATCAGGGAGCACTAACGATCACTGTGAGGTAACTCAACTTGATCGATCCATGGTTGACTACGGATCTTTATTATAACTTAAGATCGGGGAAGGTAGCTTGGAGCATAACATAATAGTCAGGCAGACTTTCTTTGAGTGCTTGTCTGTAGTTGCCTTTTCCTGTGATGATAGCCGTACTGGATAGGCCGCTGGCTACATTTCTCTTAAAGGCGATTTGATCTTGAATGATAACACTGTTTGTGTATTGCAGTAGGTCTTCCCCACAGCAGTAAATTACTTTTACTTTTGGATGATCTCTTCGTAGTTTGTCTACTATTCTAGTCCAGTCATCACTATTCTCTTTTTCTAGTTTGCCATCCACTTCAATCTTGTTACGTTCTTGGGTAGTGATTGTCCCTACTTTTTGGAGATTGTCAAGCAGCGATGTGATCAGTTGAGCACGTGTATTGTGGTCGGGACATACTAAATAGCTCATTCCTTTTTCTTTTTGCCTATGTTGATCTCTTTGACACTTATGATTGATCCACATTTGATGAGAGGGTGCTATTTTGATTATCACTTGGGTATAACCAGCCTTTGCTAAAAGCCTGTAAGTGGTTAGAATGCCCTTGAAATGGGAAGTATGAGGAATTCGAAAACAGCCATTTTGAAAAAGCCAAATAGGGGTATCTCTTTTTTTAGGTAGTCCATGCACAGAGATCAATGGTTTCCCATCCTTGCTACCTGCTTTTTCTTTCAGCTGCTTAAGCAAATCCTCTCTTTTTGTTTGGCTAATCATACTATTCTCACTCTCTGTAGCCTGGTTAGTCGTTTCCGTCTGTTTAGCCTTTCCTTCTTGGTTGTTTTCTAGCAGCTTATTTGGGTTATGATTTCCCTTTTTTGATAGATGATCCTCCTCTTTTTGCTGAATTTTTCCTTTGGATAGATGATAAGCAAAGTAAGTGATCACAGTAGTGACTGTAGTGATGAGTACTGTTGCTATGATGGTCTTTTTTGTTTTCGTAGCGTGAGCTAACCCTATTTGTTTGGGATGAATCCTACTTGATTGCTCTTGGGGAATGGTGACTTTTGTACTATGGATGCTTGATAAAAATAACCCTGCTAGCAAGAGCCAATAGTGTAATAATTTAAAAGGTGAAGTCATGTTATTTTTTTGATGTATTATTGAAGCTAATAATTTGTTAGATGATTAGCTTCATTCTTTTGCTTTTTATGCTGATAGAGTAAGCTCATTAGCATACCTACTGTCAGGAAAGAAGCAATCCATGCGATCCATTTGACTCTTGCTAGGGAAGATCGGGTTGCTGTTAGGTTAGCTTTCTCATCCGCTATGGTTTGCTTGGCTTCATTGAGCTCTTTCTGGAGTGCTTCTTTCTCTTCTTGCCACGCCTTTTCTATT